>JBDLPZ010000235.1:0-3765 GCA_039800825.1 Actinomycetota bacterium | reverse complement strand
GCTTAAAGTTTCGTTCGATGCTTTGCGCGGATTGAAGCAAGCATTGTTGATACCAACTGGCGTGGTGGAGCCGTTGTTTGCGCAGGCGTGGGCGATTGGGAATTTGTTCGTGTTGTGGCCGCTTGCGACTGTGCTGGTGGTGAATGCGCGCTGGTCGTATGCGCGTGTGTTGTTGGTGTGCGCGGCGTTTGATGTGGCGTGCGAAATCGGTCAAGGAATGTTGCCGGCATTGCGGCGGTCGTTTGAGTTGGCCGACATTGTTTCGAACGTGTTGGGTGTCGCGATGCTGTTGGTCGCGATGCGACTTTTGCGGCGGCCTGTGGATAGTCAGTTGTCGCTCGGCTCGTAATTTCGTTAAGAATTGCTTGGGTTTGCAGATGACGACTTCCCCACGAATCATCTCTCAATCCGCGGCTCCCCTGTTGATTATTCAGGAGCTTTCTGATCTGGCTCGTCGTTCCTGCGGCGAGCCAGAACCTTTTCTGCAATCTGCAGAATCAGTTCCAGCAGCGTCGCGATTCGGATAAGCCATTCAATCACCCAGTGCGGCTTGAGCACGTACCAGTTACGACCTGGGGACGTACCACTTAGTGCCTGGGGACGTACCACTTAGTGCTTGGGGACGTACCAGTTAGTGCTTGGGGACGTACCACATAGGGCATTTTCACGTACCGCAAAGCAAGAGGCCCGGGGGTTAGCCCGGGCCTCTTGATGTTTTAGCTAATTAGCCAGCAACAACTTCGATTGCGAAAGATGCTTCGACTGCAGGGTGCAGACGAACGCCAACCTTGTGCTTGCCGGTGGTCTTAATGTGACCTGGCAAGGTGATGGCGCGCTTGTCGAGAGCTGGACCGCCTGCTGCCTTGACGGCGAGAACGACGTCGTTAGCAGTGACAGAACCGAAGAGCTTGCCGTTGTCGCCAGCATGTGACTTGAGAACAACGGTTGCAGCTTCGAGAGCAGCCTTGACTTCTTTAGCGTGATCGATGCCGCGAATTTCGCGGGACTTCTGTGCGCGACGAATCTGCGTAGCCTGCTTTTCGCCACCTGCAGTCCAAGCGACAGCAAGGCCGCGTGGCTGCAAGAAGTTACGGCCGTAGCCGGCCTTAACTTCGACGATATCGCCTGGAACGCCGAGGCCTTCAACAGCCTGAGTAAGAATGAGCTTCATATTCAGACTCCTTAGCGTGCCGTCGAGGTGTAAGGAAGAAGCGCGACTTCGCGTGCGTTCTTGACTGCCATTGCAATATCGCGCTGGTGGCGAGTGCAGCAGCCAGTTACACGACGAGCGCGGATCTTGCCGCGATCAGAAATGAACTTGCGAAGAAGGTTGGTGTCCTTGTAGTCAACCGAGGTTGCCTTTTCCTTGCAGAAAGAGCAAACCTTCTTCTTGAGCTTGCGTACTGGTGGTTTGGCCATCGTGGTGCTCCGATTTCTTTACGTAGCCCGACTTGTGTGCTCCTGCGAACTAGTTCGCTTGAGTTGTGGGTCGGGATGGGCCGGTTAGTGGATAGTTAGAAGGGAGGTTCGTCCATTGGCTGACCGCCCCATGCGCCGCCAGAAACTGGCTGGGCCCATGGATCGTCAACAACAGCAGAACCAGCTGAAGAGCCAGGTGCGCTCGACGGACCGCCTGCGGACTTGGTGATCTTGGCAGTTGCGTTGCGCAGTGCTGGGCCGATGTCTTCAACATCAACCTCGATAGCCGTGCGCTTTTCACCTTCTTTGGTCTCGTAAGAACGCTGCTTAAGGCGACCGGTGACAATGACGCGAGCGCCGCGAGTCAGTGACTCGGCAACGTTCTCCGCGTATTGGCGCCAAACCTGGCAACGCAAGAAAGTGGTTTCGCCGTCCTTCCACTCGTTGGTTTGCTTATCCAACGTACGTGGAGTGCAAGCAACGGTGAAGTTGGCAACTGCAGCACCCGAAGGGGTGAAGCGCAGTTCTGGATCGCTCGTCAGATTTCCGACGAACGTAACCTGAATATCGCCTACTGCCATGATGGTCTCTCAGACTCTCGTGGGCTTAGCGCTGATCCGGACGCATGACCTTGGTGCGCATCACAGACTCGTTGAGGCTGAGCTGGCGATCCAACTCGGCAACGGCTGCAGGTGAGCAGGTCATGTCAAGAACGGCGTAGATGCCTTCTGGTTTCTTGTTGATGTCATATGCCAAACGACGGCGTCCCCAAATGTCCACCTTGTTGACGGTTCCACCGTCTTTAGTGATGACGTTGAGGTACGTATCGAGTGATGGTGCGACAGTGCGCTCCTCGAGATCTGGATCGAGGATGACCATTACTTCGTAATGACGCATGCGTTAAACACCTCCTACGGGCTAAATCGGCCACGGTCCTTCCGTGGCAGGAGGGCATTGCGTTCTTTTGGGCCGATATCTGATCGGTCAAAAGGGTGAGCGCAGGGTAATGGCGCAGACCGACATTCCCCAAACCCAAGTTTGAGGAAGAACTAGGCCTCTTGGGTGTTTTCTGGGCTGCTTTCTGGGGTGGCTCCGGGGCCAGCCTGCTTGCGACGGGCGACCGTGAGGCCCACGAGCACGGCCACGAACACGAGGGCGCCGACCAAGATGAGCGTGCTCGAAGAGCTATCCGTGGGGGTGCCGAGCTTGGCTGGCACCTCGAAAGGCGAGTCCACGACGGTCGCGAAGTCCGACTTTTCGCCGAGTTTGGTGACCCAGGTGACGGTGTTGCCGTCCTGCTCACCCTTGGTCGAGACGATGGTGCCGGGGTAGGTGATCTTGATGGTCGAGGTCAGAGACTTAAGCGTCTCGAGGCTCGCGGGGTCGAGAGTGTCGAGGCCCTGGCTCATGTCCATCACGCCTGAGGTGACGATGCGGTCGCCCTGGCGCATGATGGTCAGCGAGGTGCCGTCGGTGCCGAAAGCCTTGGAGAGCTCTGTCAGCGGCAAGTCCTTGAAGTGGTAGGTCTTACCTACCAGGCCGTCCTTGTTGTAGTCCGTCGTGTCGACGGCGGTGCTGTCGGAGTTGCCGAAGAGGTTCTGGTTGTTGAGCAGCTGCTCGGCCGTGACCTTCTGCTCGGCGAGGGCGGCTTCATCAAACGCGATCGTCAGGCTGCCGTTGACGACATCGTCGCTACTGATAGTCAGATCCATGTCCGCACGCATGCATGAGGTGAGTGCGAGGCACATGACGAAGAGGGCAACAAGTTTGCGCATGGGCAAAGGGTAGTTGCTCCGCGGGTGGCGCATAGGCTCAGCGGGTGCGCGTAGTGACGTGGAATATCAACTCAGTAAATGCTCGCCTTGACCGTCTGACGGCGTGGCTTGAGCTGCATAAGCCAGATGTGCTGGCTTTGCAGGAGCTCAAGTGTGCGACCGCGGCCTTCCCCACCGAGGCGGTCGCGGCGCTTGGGTATGAGGTCGCCGCGCTCGGTGATGGACGCTGGAATGGCGTCGCGATTTTGTCGCGAGTGGGTCTGAGTGACGTCGTCATGAATCTCGATGACCAGCCGGAGTTCGACGGTTCGGTCGAGCCGCGCGCAATCGGCGCGACGTGTGGTGGCGTGCGAATTTGGAGTGTGTACGTACCGAACGGTCGCGAACCAGATCACGATCACTATGCCTACAAGCTGCGATGGTTCTCGGCACTCAAGGCGACGGTCGAGCGCGAGCAGAGTGCCGCTGGTGCGGATGCACTGCCGTATGCCGTCATTGGTGACTTCAATGTCGCGCCGAATGATGATGACGTGTGGGACATGGCGGAGTTTGTTAACGCGACGCATGTGAC
>JBDLPZ010000234.1:0-3134 GCA_039800825.1 Actinomycetota bacterium | reverse complement strand
GTTGTTAACAGTGTCCGTTGTTTCGGAACCTCGAGTGGAAGCCCCCAAGGCTAAGCGCTCAGGCGGCACGCTCTACCGTGGCCGCGAAGGAATGTGGTCCTGGGTCCTCCACCGTATTACCTCTGGGACAACACCGAAAACGCGCAGAAAGTAACTTCTGCGCTCAGCCATCGCCAAGCCGAACTTGCGCGCATGACGAGCGTTGAGCGACGACTCGACGACCTCGAGGTGCTCATCGACATGGCCAACGAGATGGGTGATGAAAGCGCGGCGGATGAAGCGAAATCCGAGCTCGCGGGTATTCGCGCAGTGCTCGGCGACCTTGAAATTCAGACGCTCCTCAATGGTGAATATGACTCGATGCCCGCGGTAATCACGATTCGCGCCGGAGCCGGCGGTGTTGATGCCGCTGACTTCGCTGAAATGTTGCTACGCATGTACCTGCGTTATTGCGAGAAGCACGGCTACTCGGCGCAGGTGCTCGACACGAGTTACGCCGAAGAAGCGGGCATCAAATCCGCCATCATCGAAGTGGATGCGCCGTACGCGTTTGGCACGTTGAGCGTCGAGGCGGGCACGCACCGTCTCGTGCGCATGAGTCCGTTCAACTCGGCCGGCAAGCGTCAAACGAGCTTCGCCGCTGTTGAGGTTGTCCCGCTCATGCCGGAGACCGAAGCGGTAGAGATCCCCGAGAATGACATTCGCGTAGATGTTTTTCGCTCGAGCGGTCCCGGCGGTCAGTCGGTCAACACGACCGACTCCGCCGTGCGCATCACGCACCTTCCCACGGGCATCGTGGTCAGCTGCCAGAACGAAAAGTCGCAGATTCAAAACCGTGCTGCCGCGATGCGTGTTCTTGCCTCACGTCTGTTGCTCATGCAGCGCGAAGAAGAGAACGCTAAAAAGAAAGAGCTGGCCGGAAACATCACCGCGAGCTGGGGTGATCAGATGCGTTCGTACGTCTTGGCGCCGTACCAAATGGTCAAAGATCTGCGCACCGAGCACGAAGTCAACAACCCGGGCAACGTCTTCGACGGCGACCTAGACGGGTTCATCGCGGCGGGCATTCGCTGGCGCAAGTCCGCCGAAAAGTAGTGTCGTTCGGCGGGTTCTCAGGGTCGCGAACCTAGGCTCGAACCAGCATGATTCGATTCGACAAGGTCACGAAACAGTACCGTGGCGCCACGCGCCCGGCACTGGACGGTGTCGACTTCGAAATCAACCGCGGCGAGTTCGTCTTTCTCGTCGGGCAATCGGGCTCGGGTAAGTCCAGCTGCCTTCGTCTCATGATCAAAGAGGACAAGCCGAGCGGTGGTTCCATCCACGTTCTCGGACAAGACCTCGGCAACATCTCGAGCCGCAAAATCCCGTTCTTTCGCCGTAACCTCGGCGTCGTCTTTCAAGACTTCCGTCTGCTGCCCAACAAGACCGTGTTCGACAACGTGGCGTTCACGCTGCAGGTCATTGGCAAGTCTCGTGGATTCATTCAAGAGGCCGTGCCGGACGTTCTGCAGATGGTTGGTCTCGCGGGCAAAGCAAACCGTTACCCGCATGAGCTTTCCGGTGGTGAGCAGCAGCGCGTGGCGATTGCACGTGCCATCGTCAACAAGCCGGCACTTCTGCTCGCCGACGAGCCCACCGGTAATCTCGACCCCGCGACGAGCGCTGGCATCATGGCCCTGCTCGAGCGCATCAACGCTGGTGGAACGACTGTGGTCATGGCCACTCACGCCGCAGACTTCGTCGACCGCATGCAGCGTCGCGTCATCGAACTACAGCAGGGTCACATCGTTCGCGACGAGAAGGATGCCGGTTACGGCAACACCGCGGCGATGCCGATTGCAGGATCTGAAGCCACGATTCAAGACACGGGTGACCTCACCGCGCTGCGTGAGAACCTCATGGTTCGCCCGGGGGACACCGGCACGATTGAGCCGCTGACCACGCTCGACGCGGTTCCTGCGATGCCCAACCCCTTTGATGACCAGGACCAAGCTGATGCCGAGGGCGAAACCATCAACGAACTTCCTGAGGAGTTCACCACGCCTCCCGCACCGAAGCCCAATCCGGCCGAAATTCCCATCACCTCGCGCTTCAACATCATTGCTCAACAGGCAACCGACGGGGATGACAATCAAGACGTTGGGCCGGTGCAATGAGATTTGCACTGATTTGGGGAGAAGTAGCGAACGGTCTGCGCCGTAACGCTTCCATGGTCATTTCGGTCATTCTGGTGACCTTCATCTCGCTTACCTTCGTGGGCACGGCAATTTTGCTTCAGATGCAGATTGGCCAGATGAAGACCGTCTGGTACGACAAGGCCCAGGTTGCCGTTTACTTGTGTACCGATGTTTCGGCGGGCGGTTCCTGTGCTGACGGCGAAGTGAGCGCTGCACAGATTGATCAGGTCACGAGTGAGCTGGATGGTTCGATTCTCGCGCCGTTCATCGAGAAGTATTACTTCGAGAACCATGATGAGGCGTTTGCGAATTTCCAAAAGCAGTTCGCTGGCAATCCGGTCGCGGAATATGTCACCGCTGATCAGTTGAACCAAACTTTCTGGGTCAAGCTCAAAGACCCCAGCCAGTCGCAGGTGCTGATCGAAGCACTGACCGCGCGCCCCGGGGTCGAGGCTGTGACTGATCAGCGTCAGTATCTCGACAAAATCTTCGCGGTTCTCAATGCCGCCAGTTATTCCGCGATCGGTGTTGCGGCGTTGATGCTTGTTGCGGCCGTGTTGCTCATCGCGACCACGATTCGCCTCTCCGCGTTTTCGCGTCGCCGCGAACTAGGCATCATGCGACTCGTCGGTGCGTCGAACACATTCATCCAAACGCCCTTCATTCTCGAGGGTGTCATCGCTGCGCTGATCGGATCCCTGATGGCCGGCGGCGCAATCGTCGCAATCGTTCAATTCTTCGTGCAGGGCTACCTGCGCGCGACGCTTCCGAGCACAAGCTTCATCGGTTTGACTGAGGGGCTCGTTGTCGTTCCCATCTTGGTTGTTATCGGATGCGCCCTTGCCGCTATTTCGGCGAAGTTCGCTATCTCTCGTTACCTTAAGATTTAAGGATGCCGCGCGAACAGGGAACCAAGGTTGTTGCCACCAACCGTAAAGCGCGCCACGACTACAC
>JBDLPZ010000233.1:0-5405 GCA_039800825.1 Actinomycetota bacterium | reverse complement strand
GGAATGTTGAGTTTCTCGACGCTATCTGCCCACAGGCCAGGGTTGACCTGGCGGAGCGTGAAGTACATCGCGAACAGGGCCGCGAAGAACATCAATTCGCTGGAGAGCCAGACGATGGTTCCGACCGACGTCATATTGGGTCGGTCGACCGAGTGGTGGGCTGGTGTTTCAGTCAGTGTCGTCACGCGGCGTATTCTGGCAAAGGACGGGGCGCTTTGGGTGCTCGGGGCAGGGATTTGGGCATAAAAGAGAGGTGGCTTGAGTCACAGTCTGATTAAGGCCCGAGCGGGTCATTTGGAGCGAGGTTCTGCGTAGGCTGCCCTCATGCTTGACCTGCACGTCGTACAGCCCCAAGTTGGTGGACAGCCAGAGCTGATAGAGATGCTCTGGCCTCCAGAGATTTTGCCCCTTGTGGCGGTTTTGGTCGTGTCAGGTCTGTACATCTGGGGAGTGACCCGCCTACACAAGCGGGGCGACAAATGGCCCATCGGCCGCACGCTCGCATTCCTGCTCGGCGGTCAAGGCAGCATCCTGGCGGTGACTCAGGGGCCGCTAGCTTTCCTCGACACTACGTTGCTGTGGACCCACATGGCTCAGCACATGATTTTGACGATGGTCGCGCCGCTGTTTCTGGCCCTTGGAGCTCCAGTCACGCTCGCACTCAGGACGCTGGGGCCGCAAATGCGCAAGGCGTTGCTGTGGCTGCTGAACTCGCTGTGGGTCAAAATCATCACGTTCCCACTGGTCGCGGGCCTGATTTTCGTGCTCAATCCGTGGATTTTGTACTACACCGGGCTCTATGAGCTGACGCTCACCAATCCAATCGTCCACAACTTCAATCACATGCACTTCCTCGTCGTGGGCTGCATTTGGGTGTGGGCGTTGGTCGGAATTGATCCGATGCCACGGATGGGATTTCCAATCCGGATGCTGGCGGTGTTTGTCACGCTCCCGTTCCATGCGTTTCTTGGGCTGACGATGATGAATCAGCCGACTCCCATCGCGCAGCATTACTACGCGGAACTAGGGCGCACCTGGGGCCCAACGCTTCTCGAGGATCAGCAACTCGCTGGCGGGCTCATGTGGGTCTCGGGAGATGTTATCGGGCTGCTGCTATTCCTAGTACTCATGATTCAGTGGTCCAAGGCTTCAGATCGAGAGGCGGTCCGAGTTGATCGAGAACTCGACAGACAAGAGGCAGCCGCTCGCGCGCGGCCTGAGAATGATTAGGCTTAGTTCGTGACTTCAGCAGACCGTTTCATCAATGTCCTTGTCTACAGCGACGATTCGACGACTCGCGCCGCAGTGCTTGCTGCACTCGGTACCCGCGTAGCGCCTGAACTTCCACGCCTGAACTTCGTTGAATGTGCGACTGAGCCCGTCGTCATCCGCCAGATGGACAGTGGCACGATCGACCTCGTCATCCTCGACGGCGAAGCTACCCCCGCAGGCGGCATGGGAATTTGCCGCCAGCTCAAGGACGAAATCTTCAACTGCCCGCCTGTCATCGTGCTGACTGCACGTCCCCAAGACGGATGGCTTGCGACTTGGTCACGCGCAGAAGCTGCAGTTCCACAGCCAATCGATCCGGTTGTGCTCGCTGAGGCAGTTGCGACGTTGATTCGTCGTCGCCTCGCCGTCACTGCATAGCCATGTCTTTCTCTTCCTGGCCACAGGTGCTGACGCACTTGTTGGTCGACAGAACACTCACCACTGAGCAGGCCCAATGGGCGATGCGCCAAATGATGGCTGGCGATGCCACATCAGCGCAGGTAGCGGCTTTCGTCACTGCTCTCCGCGCTAAAGGCGAGACCGCAGGCGATATCTCCGCACTCGTCGACGTCATGCTTGAGCATGCATTGAGTGCCAACGTTGCGGGATTGACAGTCGATACCTGTGGCACGGGTGGCGATGGTGCTCACACGGTCAACATCTCCACGATGGCTGCTGTAGTGGTGGCTGCGTCAGGACTCACGGTGGTGAAGCATGGCAATCGAGCGGCATCGAGCAAGTGCGGATCTGCAGATGTTCTAGAGGCCCTTGGTGTACGTCTCGACTTGCCAGCTGAGGCTGTGTCTGAAGTCGCGCATATCGCTGGCATCACTTTCTACTTTGCTCAAGCATTCCATCCTGCCCTTCGCCACGTGGGTCCCGCACGACGCGAGATCGGCATCCCGACAGTATTCAATGTGCTTGGGCCGCTCGCTAACCCGGCTCGACCGACAGCGCAAGTGCTCGGCGTCGCAAATGAGAAGCTCGCGCCGGTGATGGCGGAGGTGCTTCACCGCCGAGGTACAAAAGCGCTTGTTGTTCGCGGCAACGAAGGACTCGATGAATTATCGACTCATGGCGTTTCGACTATCTGGAATGTCTTGGGCTCCGAAGTCACCGTGAGCGAATTCGATCCAGCGTCACTGGATATCGCGCAGCCAGCCGCCGACGCACTTGCGGGTGGAGACGCCCAATTTAACGCGACGGTGATGAGCGATCTATTCGAAGGTGTCAGCACCCCAAAGCTTGATGCAGTTCGAGATGCTGTTTGTCTCAATGCGGCAGCGGCGTTGGTTGCGGCAGAGGCAGTGAATGTAGATGTCACGAACATCAACGAAGCTCTAACTCGCAACTTCGCGAAAGCGAAAGAGTTGATCGAGTCGGGAGCGGCCAAATCGAAGCTTGAGCTCTGGATTAAGACCACTCAGGGCATTGCTTAAGAAGTCATTTCACTGAGGGTTCCGCGCTCAGCGCGGAGCAG
This sequence comes from Actinomycetota bacterium, assembly GCA_039800825.1. GTDB lineage: Bacteria > Actinomycetota > Actinomycetes > S36-B12 > UBA5976 > JAFMIT01. The sequence goes on along the minus strand of JBDLPZ010000233.1, from coordinate 2,653 downwards.
TGAATGCTGCAAACTTCTTGACCGCAACGACTTGTGCTGAGTTGTTGCGTGCGCTGTCTAGAGCATCGATTTCGTCCCGTAGCGACTGTTGGCTGGGGAACGGTGACGCCCACGGTTCGCTGCATTCGAGGAGCCGAACGCCTTCACCACTGAGCCAGCTGAGCACAAGGTTGGCTTCTGACACCGAAAGTGCTGATGCAGGGAATGGGGGAGTCTCAAAGTTCTGTGCTGTTGCCTTCGTGGCAGCGGCTATTTCAAGCACGTCGGCGGTCGATTCGGCAAAGGCGGCACCAGCCAGCGCGCCGTAACGAATGACATGAATGTCCCAGCCTGCCTCCGCCGGAGCGCAAGCAACCAGCTGAGAAATCCGAGTCAATGCGCTGAGGCGTTGTGAACGCGCAACGCAGCCGAGCCAAGCGGCGAGACGATCACGCATGATGGCGGCCTCTTCGTATCGCTCGTCGAGAGCGAGCGCTTCAATGCGCTGCCGCAGGTCATCTTCAATTGCTGAATCGCCTACAGTGCAATCCGTGAGCCGCGATACCAGCTGTCCATAATCTTCAACGCTAATGCGCAATTCGCAGGGAGCGCTGCAGCGTCCCATGTCTGCCAGCGCACATGAGGATGTCGGCTTCTTGATGCTGAGCTTAGGTGTGCAGGTTCGAAGTCCCAATGCTGTGGTGATCGCATCAATAACCAGCGATGCCTGTTCCATCGATTTCACCGGCCCAAGGTGAAGCACTCCAAGATCGGGCCGGACCTCTCGTACTGCGCTCAGCCGTGGATACGGCTCCCTCGTGAGTCGAATCCAGATAGTGCGTTCGGTTCGCTTGCTTGCCTGATTAAACGGCGGCTTGGTCTCGCGAATGAGGCGTAGTTCTCGAACGCTCGCTTCGAGTTCCGTATAGCAAGTAATACCTGCAATCGAGGACGCCAAATCAATCATGCGACTGATGCGATCGCGAGTCTCTGATCTAGTGAAGTAGCTCATTGCGCGTTTACGCAGATTGCGCGACTTGCCGATGTAGAGCGCGCGCTGGCGGTCGTCTTGGAATATGTATACGCCAGGAGTGTTAGGAAGATGCTCCGCGAGATGCCGCTTCTTGCGCTGTGCCGGTTTGATGACAGTCGTGAGCGCGAGAGTCTCCTCGATCGTCGTGATGCCCATGCTGCCGAATCGCTCGAAGAGACAATGCAATACGTGAGACGTTGCGCGCGCATCGGCGAGCGCTCGGTGCACTGGCTCGGTAGGCGAGTGGAAATAAGCGGCAAGCGTTGAAAGCTTGCGGTTTGGAACTTCGTCCCTAATGAGCGCTGCTTTGGCGAGCGTGACGGTGTCAAGAACTCTCGGTGAATGCCACGGAATGTCGAGCTTGTTGCTCGCCGCGCGTAAGAAGCCGATATCGAACGGCGCGTTGTGTGCGACGAGAACTGCGTCGCCGGCCCATTCCCAGAAACTCGGGAGCACCTCTGCGAGTTTCGGCGCCGGTCCAATCATCGCCTCGGTGATGCCGGTCAGCAGTGCGATAAACGGTGGAATGCCAGTACCTGGATTAATCAGCGTCTGGAATTCGCCGAGAACTTCCCCAGCGCGAACCTTGACTGCACCGATTTCAGTGATGCCGGCGTCTTGGGCGGAGCCGCCGTTGGTCTCGAGGTCAACAACGACAAACGTGGTCTGGGAGAGCGGTACTCCCAGCGAATCGAAAGTGAGGTCGTTGTGCACGGGTGAAACTTAAGCCTCGGTGCCGACAAAGCAGATTGGGCCACCAAATAGAATCGCCCCATGGCTTTGAACCTCCCAGATGCAGACCACCGTCTCCGTTGTGGCCGTTGCGGCAACTTGACTCGCTTCGACGTGCAGCGCAGCATCACGGTCAAGGAGTTCTGGCACTTTGATATGGCTGGCGATCACGTAATCGAGACCAGCGAATCAAACGCTGAGACCATAGAGGCGATCGTTTGCCGTTGGTGCGGTGCGACCGACGAGATCGAACACGTTCTGCGTCCATCCGCGGGCGGCCCGTCGGAAGAGCCCGACACGCTGAAATAAGTTTTGTCATACCCCCTGCTTAACGTGCCCGCAGGAGGTTCCAAATGAAACTTGATTGTTCTACCTGCACCCAGCGCGACATCGCCTGCGGTGACTGTGTTGTTTCCCTGTTCTTAAGTTTTCCGACTGCCGCAAATGAGATCGATGCTGATGAGCTCGCGGCCGTCGAAGTGATGGCCCAAGCCGGATTGGTGCCGCATGTCCGGATGTCAGAAGATGACTCTGAATCTGCCAAACACCTAAGAATCGTCTCATAATTGTCCTATTTGACCATATTTAGTGCGCGTATTCGCCCTCTTCGCAGCACCAAGTTGGTAGTTTGACCCAATGAAGTTCGGCTCTTCCCGTCTCCGATCTGCACTCGTCATTTTTGCGCTGTGCGTCGGCTTGGCCTCTCCCGGTCCGGCCCTAGCTGCGCCGTTGGCGACTATCAAGACTCCTCGCGCCAACCTGGCTGAGGTTGAGCGACAGGTCAATCGGCTCCAAGAGCAGGCGGCATTCGCAGCCGAGCAGTGGAACGAAGCCCGTATCGCACTTTCTAAAGTCAACCGCCGCGTGGCTGCTCTCACCAAGAAGTCTCAGCGCCAACAAGACCGCTAC
>JBDLPZ010000232.1:0-4007 GCA_039800825.1 Actinomycetota bacterium | reverse complement strand
GTCCCAGACCTCAGGTCAACAATCAGCGATTCCTCGTCCAGCGAATCGCGCAGCGCCTTCTTCCACAGTGGTCCGACCCCTCCCATGCGAGGTAGAACGCAGTCGCCGCTCAAGCGATAAGCGGGAATCCGATCGGCGAGTGACACCCAACCGAAAAGTGCGGACTGAATCAAAACGCTTGCGTCAGCTTTGCGCTTCTGAGCGGCAGTCAAAGATCCATACGCAAACGAGTCGTAAATAACGCCGCAATAGACCTCGGCGGCGGGCGATGTCGGCCCTTCGAGGAGCTCGAGATTGCGCAACCGTTCGAAGTCTTGCTTTTCCGAAATCCCCAGCGCTGCACGTGCGACCTTTGGCTTAGCCGACAACGCACCCAGCGCCTTGAGCACCTTGTGGCGAGTGGGCGCCAGCCCCGGAAAACTCAAAGTAGCGACTTCCACAACCGAAGCGGAAGTGCCGTCGTTCTTGGATTCAGAAGGCGGCAGCAGCAATCGCATGGGCGGATTCTCGCGAGGTATTGCTATCTCGACCAATCGGGAGTAGACCTGCACCTGCGTCACTCGTCACCACTGTCGGCGTTGCGATCATTGATTGCGACCCCAGCGACTGCATTGAGCGGTCCAGGCACCAGCCTGTTGGTAGTTTCGAGTGACTCAGAAGGTCCGCCGACTTCCCGTTTGGCGGACCTTCACATATGCTGACGCGAACTACACGTGAGTGGGTCGGACAGCCGCGTCCTAGACGAGGAAAGTCCGGGCTCCGCAGAGCATGGTGGTGGGTAACGCCCACCCGGAGTGATCCGCGGGACAGTGCCACAGAAAATAAACCGCCGATTCGTCGGTAAGGGTGAAACGGTGAGGTAAGAGCTCACCAGTGCCGCAGGTGACTGCGGCAGCTAGGCAAACCCCACCAGGAGCAAGGTCAAGAGGGCCCTCGGGCCTGTGTGAATGTACGTCGCCTCGGCGACTGGAGCGCGGCTCGCGCGAATTCACAGGTAGACCGCTAGATCGGCCTGGCAACAGGTCGGGTAGATAGATGGCTGTCACGCCTTGGCGTACAGAACCCGGCTTACAGACCCACTCACGCGTGGTTTCCTCACAAATCGACCGAATTGGACGGTTCAGATTTTCAAGATGCATTAACGCAACCGTTTGGTTACGTTAATCCTCATGACCTCGATTCTCGACGTAACACCCGCGCTCTGGGCCTTCACAGCCGCCGTCATCCTCGGCCTCATTGCTCTCGACTTCCTGACCGCGACCCGCAAGTCGCACGAAGTGAAGTTCAAAGAAGCAGCCTTCTGGTCGGTCTTTTACATTGCAGTGGCGGTCGCCTTCGGCATCTTCGTCTGGAACCGCTACGGCAGCGTCTACGGCACTGAGTACTTCGCGGCCTACCTCGTGGAGAAGTCGCTCTCGGTCGACAACCTGTTCGTGTTCGTCATCATCCTCGCGCAGTTCGCGGTGCCGAGCATCCTGCACCAGCGGGTACTGCTTTTCGGTGTTGCACTCGCACTCGTCATGCGCGGCGTTTTCATCGCACTAGGTGCGGCCGCACTGCATGCGTTTGCATTTACGTTCGTGATCTTCGGTGCGATCCTTATCTGGACCGGTTGGAAGTTGTTCCAGCACTGGGACGAAGACCCCGACACCGATGACAACCGCATGGTCAAGTTTGTGCGTGCGCGGATGAACGTCACGGAAGAGTTCCATGGCGAGAAAATGTTCATCAAGCGGGATGGCAAGAAGTTCGCGACTCCACTGTTTCTCGTCATGATTGCTGTGGCATCAACCGACTTGTTGTTTGCTCTCGACTCGATCCCTGCGACGTTCGGCGTGACAAGCGAACCGTTCCTCGTCTTTACTGCTAACGCATTCGCTTTGCTCGGTTTGCGCGCCCTCTACTTCCTGTTGAAGGGACTTCTCGACAAGCTCGTGTACCTATCGATCGGCCTCGCTGTCATCTTGATGTTCATCGGAGCCAAACTCATTCTCACTTACGTGCACGAACTCAACCCGGTAGTGCCGAAGATCTCCATCGGACTCAGCCTCAGCGTGATTGCGGGTGTGCTCGTCATCGCGACGGTTGCGAGCTGGCTCAAGGTTCGTAAAGACCCAGCCGCAATTGCTCACGCAGGTCGCATGAGCGACTCGCCGGATTCGGGAGCCCCATCAACCGACTAGGTTTCGCGCATGCATTCAAACATGTTCATTAACCTGCCGGTCGCTGATCTTCAGAAGTCCATCGAGTTCTTCACCAAGGTCGGCTACACCTTCAATCCTCAGTTCACGGATGAGACCTCCACGTGCATGGTCCTCGGGCCGAACTTGTTTGCGATGCTGCTCAACCATGACCGCTTCAAAGGTTTTGCGCCAGCACCTATCGGAGACAGCCACGCGACGTCGTCGGCGTTGATTTCGCTTTCAGTTGATTCGCGTGAAGAAGTCGATGCTCTCATTGCGCGCGCTGTTGCAGCAGGTGGCACGACCTATCGCGAGGTTGATGACTACGGCTTCATGCGTAGCTGGGGTTACCGCGATCTTGATGGTCAGGTGTGGGAAGTCTTTTGGATGGACCCAGCCCATGTTCAGGGCTAATCAACTGCTGACGTGACTGCTTAAGCATTAGTGCGCGGCCGCAAGACAGCGGCCAGTGCGAGCCCCAGTAGCAATGCCCAAAACGCAGCACCGACGCCTGCGAGGGTGATGCCTGATGCCGTGGTCACAAGAGTCACAAGTGCTGGCACCTTGAGCGAAGGCTCCGACATCGCAGTGGTGAGTGCGCTCGCAAGTGTGTCGACGAGTGCGAGCCCAGCGAGCCCCAACAGAAGTTCGCGCGGAGTGCTCAGCACCAAACTCACAAACACCGTCGTACCAAGTGCAAACACGAGGTAGGCGATGCCGCCCATCGCTGCGGCCATCCAGCGCTTTCGCTGGTCTGGATGAGCGTGGTCGTTGGCGTTCAGCGCAGCGGTGATGGCTGCGAGGTTTTGGTTAAAGCCACCGAAGAGGCTGCAAACTGCGCTCGCGACACCGGTCGTCGCCATCGCTGTCCGAAACGGCACGGTGTATCCGTAGCTGTTCATGATGGCAACGCCAGGAATGTTTTGGCTGGCCATCGTGACGACGTACAACGGAATCGCAATGCTAAACAGCACAGCAGGGGTGAAAGTCGGCGACACGAACTCGAGCACTGGCAAGCCCCACGTGATCGCAACGCCGTCGACCGTCTTCAACAGAATCGCGCTGCCTAACACGATTGCGGCAGGCGCCGCCCAAAGCGGAGCGAAGCGCTTCAGCGCAATCCACACGAGCAATACCGGCACCATGACGATCGGATAGGCAGGCAGCTCGAGAAATGGTGCGACGCAGAAACTGAAGATCACGCCAGCGAGCATCGCGCTGGCGAGCTGAGGCGGAATGCGACCCACCAGACTGCCGAGCGCTGGCCACAAGCCCGTGAGCACGATCAGCAAGGCGCTCACCATGAAGCCAGCGATCGCTTGATCGAATGGGAGCGATAGAGATGCAGATGACACGAGCAGCGCAGCTCCTGGAGTGCTCCACACGATGGTGAGCGGCATCTTGAAGCGCCAGCTGAGAGCGATTGCCAAGACGCCGTACGAGACGAGCATGGCGAAAACGGCCGAGGCGCCCTGGGTCGGCGAGGCACCTACCGCTGCGAGCCCAGCCAGCACCACGCCAGTTGAGGCGAGCATGCCGGTGCCAGAGGCTACGAAGCCGGCGACCGCGGTTTGGCGGACATCGGCGGGGGAGAACGCACTCAATTCAGACATTCGCGCCCTTTTCTGACGTCATCGAGGTGACAACTTGCACATTCGTGCAGCAAAATACCCCAGGGGTCTGCGCTCGAGGTGTGCGCAGACCTTCACTGTTAGCCGACATCAGGCGTCCAACCGAGCGCCGGCCTCGAGCCAGGCTTCTTCGAGAGCAGCGATTTCTGCATCAATTGCGCGTAACTGAGCATCCAGTTCTGCGACCTTCTCA
>JBDLPZ010000231.1:0-3885 GCA_039800825.1 Actinomycetota bacterium | reverse complement strand
CAGCCGTGAAGCCGATTGTCGAAGACGTCCACCATCGTGGCGCTGAGGCGGTCATCGACTGGTCAGAGAAGCTCGATGGAGTCCGACCAGCCAGCCTTAAGGTTCCTCAGGACGCTATCGATGAGGCTCTTGCGGGTCTTGACCCTGATGTCCGTGCCGCTCTTGAAGAGAGCATCCGCCGGGCTCGCATCGTCCACGAAGACCAAAAGCGCCACGACTTCACGACCAACGTCGTCCCCGGTGGCCAAGTTACGGAGCGCTGGCTCCCAGTCGCCCGCGTGGGCTTGTACGTGCCCGGCGGCCGCGCGGTCTACCCGTCATCGGTCGTCATGAACGTAGTTCCGGCTCAAGTCGCTGGCGTGGACTCGATGGTAGTCGTCTCGCCTCCGCAGAAGGACTTCGACGGACTGCCGCACCCAACAATCTTGGCAGCGTGCGCACTACTCGGCGTGACTGAGGTGTACGCCGCCGGCGGTGCTCAAGCAGTCGCGATGCTCGCTTACGGCATCACTCTCGAAGACGGCACAAAGCTCGAGCCAGTCAACATGGTCACTGGCCCCGGCAATATCTACGTGACGGCAGCCAAGCGCATGCTCAAGGGTCGCATCGGAATTGACTCAGAGGCGGGTCCGACAGAGATTGCGATTCTCGCTGACAACACCGCGCTGCCGGCTCTGGTCGCCGCCGATCTCATTTCCCAGGCCGAGCACGACGTTATCGCCGCATCAATTTTGGTGACCCCGTCGATGCAGCTCGCTCGCGCCGTAGAACTTGAACTCGATCTCCAAGTGAAGAACACCAAGCACCGCGAGCGCGTGCTTGAGGCTCTTAAAGGTCGCCAAAGTGGCATCATCTTGGTACGCGATGTCGAACACGGCATCGAGGTCGTCAATACCTATGCCGCAGAGCACCTCGAGATTCAAACCGAGAATGCGCGCGAAGTTGCATACCGCATCAAGAATGCTGGAGCGATCTTCGTTGGGAACTATTCGCCAGTTTCACTCGGCGATTACTGCGCCGGTTCAAACCACGTTCTTCCGACCGCAGGCTGCGCATGCCACAGCAGCGGCCTCAGCGTGCAGACATTCCTTCGCGGTGTCCACATCATCGAATACTCAAAGCAGGCGCTGTCGGATGTAGCACACCATGTTGTCGCGCTCTCCACTGCAGAGGATCTGCCAGCGCACGGCGATGCCGTCAAGATCCGCTATCGAGATGCACTGAAATGACGCTGCCACTTCGCGAAGAGCTGAAGGGGATCGCTGCTTACGGCGCTCCACAGATTGATGTACCAGTGCGGCTGAATACGAACGAGAATCCATACTCGCCTCCGGTTGAACTTGTGGATGCAATCGCAGGGGCGATGAAGACCGTCGCTCCTAACTTCAATCGCTATCCCGATCGAGATGCAGTAGAACTCCGCACCGCTCTTGCTGCCTATCTGACATCTGAAGCTGGCGTGAGCCTGTCAATCGAGCAGGTGTGGGCCGCCAACGGTTCTAACGAAGTCATGCTGCAGATTTTGCAAGCATTCGGTGGTCCTCAGCACACCGCATTGACGTTCGTGCCGACGTACTCGATGTACGAGGAATACGCGCGCGACACCAACACCAACTTCGTCAGCGTCAGTCGCCTCGAAGATTTCAGCCTGACCGCTGACCTGGTTGTCGCAGCAATCACTGAACACAAACCTCAGGTGATTTTCTTCGCTAGCCCGAACAATCCGACCGGCACAGCGATGGATCTCTCAATCGTCGAAGCGGCGTGCGCCGCGGCGCCTGATGCGGTCGTCGTCGTCGATGAGGCGTACGCCGAATTCCGCCGCGAAGGCGTCCCTAGCGCAGTGACCTTGCTCGCGAAGCATCCCCAACTTGTGGTTACCCGCACGATGTCAAAGGCATTCGCTTTCGCCGGCGTGCGCCTCGGTTACCTGGCGGCTAGCCCCGAACTCATCGCCGATCTGCTGCTTGTGCGCTTGCCGTACCACCTCTCAACCGTGACCCAGACTGTGGCGCTGACGGCGATCAAATTCGCCGAAAGCCTCCAAAAGGACCTTGGCCGAATCCGCTCCGAGCGTGACGAATTGGTCACATGGCTGCGGGCTCAGGGCTACACGGCCGCCGACTCCGACGCCAATTTTGTATTGTTCGGTCAGTTCTCCAATCGTCATGCAACGTGGCAGGCGCTAGTTGATCGCGGTGTTCTCATCCGCGAGGTAGGCCCTGCAGGCTGGCTTCGCGTCACCGTCGGAACCCCCGAAGAGATGAAGATTTTCAAAGAAGCCCTCGTGGATGTGAAAGGTCTCAGCCAATGAGTCGTACTGCACGCATTGAACGCGTCACCAAGGAGAGCAGCGTTCTGCTCGAGCTCAATCTCGATGGCACCGGCCAGGTCGATATCGAAACTGGTGTGCCTTTCTACGACCACATGATGCATCAGTTGGGTAAGCACGGCGGCTTCGATCTCTACATCCGCACTCAGGGTGACACCCATATCGACTCACATCACACTGTCGAAGACACGTCGATCGCCTTTGGTCAGGCCCTGCGTGAAGCGCTTGGTGACAAGGTCGGTCTGACTCGCTTTGGTGATGCGACGGTTCCGCTCGACGAAGCATGTGCCCAGGCCGTCGTCGATGTCTCGGGTCGTCCATACGTCGTTCACGAAGAGCCAGACATGATTGAGCTCATCGGTTCTTACGACACCGCACTGACGCGTCACATCTGGGAAAGCATCGTGGCCTCAGGTCAGATTGCGCTACACGTGCGCGTCATCAGTGGTCGCAATGCGCACCACATTGTTGAAGCACAATTCAAGGCGGTCGCTCGCGCTCTGCGCACGGCAGTCGCGCTTGATCCACGCGTCAAGGACGTGCCATCTACCAAGGGTGTGCTCGGCGGCTGATGAGTTCTCAACCACGAGTCGTGGTTTTGGACTATGGCTCAGGCAACGTGCGTTCAGCTGTCCGCGCTCTCGAACGCGTGGGCGCTGAAGTTGAACTCACTGCTGACTACCAAACTGCGCTGAACTGCGACGGACTCGTCGTGCCTGGGGTTGGTGCTTTCGCAGCATGTATGGATGGCCTCAACGCAGTTCGCGGACCAAAGCTGATCGATACCCGAGTTGCTGGCGGTCGCCAAGTGCTCGGCATCTGTGTTGGTTTTCAAGTCATGTTCGAACATGGTGTTGAACACGGTCTCGATACCCCAGGCGTAGGCGAGTGGCCCGGCGTTGTTGAACAGCTCGAGGCGCCAGTTCTGCCGCACATGGGCTGGAACACAGTTGATGTCGCCGAAGGTTCGCGCCTTTTCGCAGGCATCGAAGACGAGCGCTTCTACTTCGTACATTCCTATGCAGTGACGCAGTGGAGGCTTAATCACTACGGAGCGACTCCGGCTCCGAAAGTCTCCTGGTCAGAGCATGGCCAAAAGTTTGTGGCGGCCGTCGAAAACGGTCCGTTGTGCGCGACGCAGTTCCACCCTGAGAAGAGTGGCGATGCCGGTGCGCAGTTATTGAAGACATGGGTAGAAGGACTGAAGTAGTGGCACGCAAATTGGAATTGCTCCCAGCTGTTGACGTGGCAGGCGGACAGGCCGTTCGTCTGGTGCAAGGCGCGGCTGGTAGCGAAACGTCATATGGAGATCCGCTCGATGCGGCCCTTGCATGGCAAAACGCTGGCGCTGAGTGGATTCATCTCGTCGACTTAGATGCTGCTTTTGGCCGCGGTTCTAACCGTGAACTTCTCGCCGATGTCATCAAGCACATGAACATCAAGGTTGAGCTGTCAGGCGGCATTCGTGACGATGAGTCACTCGATGCTGCGATGAACAGCGGCTGCACTCGCGTCAATCTCGGCACCGCGGCACTCGAAAATCCTGACTGGTG
>JBDLPZ010000230.1:0-8807 GCA_039800825.1 Actinomycetota bacterium | reverse complement strand
TTATTGCCAGTGGTGATGCCACCGAAGGGACCGGCATACGTCACATCTTCAGCATCGGACCACACATCCACCACGGGCTGCGCGTCACCGGCCAGCATGACGTTCAATGCGCGGTACAACTCTTCATGAGCTTGGGTTAAAGACTGACTCATCACTGACTCCTAGATTCAAGAACTAAACAGTTTGGTAGTACGTGCACTCGGCAAGGCGCTCCTCAGGAGCAGACTCAAATCCGCCCTGAACACCAGCCAGCGCGGGCATAAGCGTGTTGGTCACAAACCAATCCAGTGCTTCTTTCGACTCCCAGACTGCACTAATTAGCCACCCACCATCAGTCGGTCCAGCAGCGCTCGAGTACTGGCCGCTTGGCAGCCGACCGTCTGGGTGCACTGCGTTTAAGACAACCTCGTACTGCTCAGCCGTTCCGCCAGGATAGAAGTGGGTCATCAACAGTGTCATGGTGCTCCTTCAATCGATGAGTGCTGAACGATGAGCAACAGTAACTAGCCGCCACCCCACGTCTGAGTCGAACCGTCGCCGTCAGAGATCTTTCTGTCCGCGAGGCTTCGTCGAAAACGGGCGTCTGACGTAACGCTAGGGACGACGCATAGGGCGCAGAAATGAAAAAGAGCCGCCTGACGGAATCGAACCGTCGACCTTCTCATTACGAGTGAGACGCTCTACCGACTGAGCTAAGGCGGCCTGTGCCCAACGGCACGGGCGGGAGTTTAACTTAGGCTCGAGACGGCCTTAACCAGCCCAAAGAAAGGCCCGCTCAGCACCTCCCCTGCGGGATCTGAGCGGGCCGTGGGGCAGTTAGTCGCGTGGCCAAGCCATCTTGACGATCTCCGCAGGCACTGCATTCACAAGTTCACGAGACTTCGACGAGGCGAAAACGACTCTTCCAAGCCAGTACATGCGCTCGCCAATCACCTCACCGGTTTTTGCATCGAGAATGATTTCTTTGCCGCGGAGTCCACCCTCGCCAAACAGGTGACCTAAGAAGTCGTAAGCCCCGAGCAGTTCTGCATGCTGAAGCCCGACGCCACTGCGTCCATCGGGCGTCTTCACGTCCGTGGAGATTTCGACTCCAGGAATCGTCGCCACGACGCGCAGGACCAGAGCCTGAATTTCTGAGTCAGCATGTCCGGCCTTAAGGAAATCCATCGCGTAAGTGAACGCAGATCCATCAGCAGTGCTGCCGTGACCTTCAGTGTCTCTGTACAGCTGAGCTCGCAATCCCGCGACGTCGCGCGGCAACGTCGCAATGAATGCAGGGTTAGGCTCTTGCCAATTCCCCATGAAGTCGCCACCCACATGATGCCTATACCAAGAGTCTTCTGGCGCAATACCTGGCTCCAGAATGCCGACATAACTTGTGCCTTGACCCATAGCCGGCGAATACATGATGTGCGTAGTCTCGCGCCCGTCGTCTAGCCATTGCTCGGTTGTGACTTTCCAATACTGACCGTCGTGAAGCTCAGGAGTGGCTACAACTGAGTCGGCCGCGAGCAGAAGAGCTTCTGCTGCTGCCGCTGAGATGGGTGGCTGCAAGCCGAACTTGATAACCGGTGACAACGCAAGAGCAGTGACAATCGCAGCCGCAACGGCGATCCGTCGACCACGTGTCATAGGCCTGCGCATTTTCACAACGTTAGTTGTCGGCGAGCTTGTAATTTCATTGAGAAGTCTGGTGGCTTCGGCGTCGCTGTATTGCTGTGCGCTAGGCGCTGGATCACCGGCGCGTAGGCGCTGGCGAAGTGTTGAGGCGTTCATTACATCCCCTGTTCAGAGAGTTCGGCTGCCCGGGTGTGGGCGTGCTTTTGATTAAGCAAGATCTCGCAACGTTTGCGAGCTCTGTGAAGGCGCACGCGAACAGTCGCAACAGAGCAGTCGACGACGTGAGCAATCTCGAAGATCTCAAGTTGCTCCCACGCCCAGAGCTTCAGGAGCTCTGCGTCTGACTCCGACATCTCTGCCAGGACGGATTCGACGAGTTCGACTTGGTCGAGCCGGTCGGCGATGTCGTCCGTCGGATTAGTGGTCGCGCTACTGAACTCAACTGCTTCGAATCGCGCCTCGCGGGCCATGTGTCTCGTCGAGTCGCGGTATGAATGCAGCAAGTGGTTAGAAGCCGTGCGATAGAGCCACGGAAGCTCATGGTCAGGCAGTCGATCGCGATGTCGCCAGGCAGTTTCAAAAACCTGCGCGACGATGTCGTCGGCTGCTTGTGGGTCGCGACGGAGCGCGTAAGCGCGGATTTTGGCGTGGTGCGTCTTAAAGAATGCCTCGAACCAGGCTTCGTCCCTCGGGACCCCGTTGTGTGTCTTCACACTTACTTGTTCCCACGCATGGGAAGAGTGTTACACCTAAAGCGAAATCTCTGAGCCGGTGAGCTGCGAAAGCGCAGCGAGGACGCCCTTGACGGTCCAGTCCTCTGAGGTCGTGTTCTCGAGGTGCTCGATGCCTTCGTCGTTGAGGTAGGCGCGTAGCTTGTCTGGAACTTTGCCATCGATGGTGGCCGGATGACCGAGGTCGAGCCAGCGCCAGTTGCCCTCTGGATCGATAATCATGACGAGGTCGCTATGCATCATGTCGTAGGTGCTCGTCTCGCCGGTCTGCCAGTCAGGAGGGAAGTTCTTCTGCTGTTCTTCGGTGTAATCCATGCGCTCTGGCGGAACACCGAAGTAATTCCAGAGTTGGTCTTGGTTCTCTGACGTGCCGCTGGCCATCGTCCAGTTGTTGGCGCCGAAAAGTGCCTGGTACGCGGACATGCGTTCAGGGGTGTCGCGTGGGCCGTCGACAGAAATCTCGATGACGGCGATCTGGTCGCTGAGGCCGGCTTTCTCGACGCGGTCAGCGATGACGCGCAAATTCGCGGTCGTCATTGGACAAACTTCTTGGCATGAGGTCAAGAAGTTTGCGAGCACGATGTACTTGCCCTTGAAATCGCCGAGCGTGATCATTTCGCCAGTTGCGTCGACGAAGTCGAGATCAAGAATATTTTGTTCAATCGGCGACGTGAGGAACGTGCCGCCTTCGGGTGCGGCCGATGCATCGCTAAGAGAGGATTCATCTGGCGACGGCATGGAGTCGTGATGATGATGCGCAGAAGGTGCGGCGCAACCGGAGACGAGCAGCGCAGTGAGTGCAAGCGCAACAATCAGTTTGTTGCTTTTTAACAACGACATAATCAGACCTTACTGAACCCGTTTGTATGAGCTGTAGCCACCGTCTGGATGGATTTCAGGTGCAAATACCTTGAAGCCGCCTGGCGGAATGGTGACTGTGGTGATGCCACAGTAGATGGGCTCAAAATCGCCCGAATCATCAATGACGTTGAGCAGTTTGAACGTGTTCATCAATTTCGAATTGGCGATCATTACTGGTTCGGTAATGGTCTCGTGGGTGGGGTTCACCAACACGACGACGGTGTCTTCGACACGGTCGGTGTAGCGCTCGAAGCCGAAGAGGCGGTCGGTTTCGAGAGGTCGGTAGTCACCCACGCGTAGTGCCCGGTGGTCTTTGCGCAGCTGGATAAGGCGCTTCGTCCAGATGAGATGTGAGTTGTGGTCGCTGACCCAATCCCAACGCATCGGCGCGCGCATCTCGGGGTCATCGCCGCCGTCCATGCCGATCTCGGTGCCGTAGTAGAGGTTTGGCGCACCAGGCAGTGTGAACTGCAGGAGCTGAGCGAGGTGACGGCGCTGGCCGTCAGGCAGAGCGTGCGCGAGACGTGCAGTGTCGTGGTTGTCGAGGAAGAGCCACGACTTCAGCGTGTGCTCGTAACCCGGTTCGCCGTAAATGCGATTGATCATCCGCTGTGCATGCTGCACGTTCATCGCACCATTCATCATCTTCAAGATGATTTCGCGGACGCTGAAGTTCATCACCGCGTCAACCGATGGGAACCACTCTTTGGGGTAGTTGGCGATTTCGCCGACGACAAGTGAGCCCGGCTTCTCTTCGTGCGCCGCGTCGGTGAGTTCCTGCAACCACTTCATGCCGATGTCGACCGCTACGTCGAGGCGCCAGCCGTCGACGCCGTCGCGCAAGAAGCTGCGAACGATTGAGTTCTTGCCACCGTAGACGTACTTGCGAACCTTTGGGTTCTCAAGGTTGAGCTCAGGCAGGTTCTCTGCGAGCCACCATGAACGAGCACCGCCAGGGAATTCATCGCCGATGAAGAACCAGTCGCGGAACTTCGACTTCGGATCTGCCATTGCTTCTTTGAAGCGTTCAGAGTTGCGGCCCATGTGATTGAAGACGCCATCGAGGACGAGGCGCATGCCGTGATCGTGGAGAGTCTTCGCAAGTTCCTTGACGTCGTCGCGGTCGCCGAACTCTGGCGTGACGACGGCATAGTCAAGAGCGTCATAGCGATGGTTGGTGTACGAGAGGTGAATCGGGTTGAGGTACACGACGTCGACGTCGAGGCTCTTGATGTAGTCCCACTTCTCGCGCACACCCGCGAGGTCGCCACCCCAGAAGTCAATCTCGTGGCTCCACAGCTTCTGATCCTCGAGGTAGACACCGCGGGCCGGGACTTCGTCCCACGTCTTCAATGTCTTGGGCGTTGGGTAGAGGTGGCGCTTGGACTCGAGGTCAGCCGGCGGCGCGAAGCGGTCGACGAGGATTTGATAAACGACAGCGCCGTTGCGCCAGTCCGCCTCACGTCGCTCGTAGGTGCCAGCGACGGCGCGGTCAAATTCGTTAGAGAAGTCGATTTCGCTCACCTGCGGATTTTAGGCGAGTGTTAGTGGACCACGCGCAGCACGAAAACTGCCCAGCCGAGGTAGCGGCGGCCGTAACGGATATACGCCTCCCGGCCGTGCTCCTTCATCTGCTTCACCTCTGCGGCCAGTGGGTGCTCGTGGCCGTGAGTGCGCAGCCAGTCATCGAGAGTCCGCCACTGCGATGCTTCGTAGCGATCCCACGAATCAAGGTCAGCAGCGACCATCTCGACTACTTCGAATCCAGCGTCAGCGATACGGTCGAATGTGGCCTCGAGTGAGACGAAATCATCAGCCCCGACTTTAAGAGCCTTCAGCACGTCGTCGGTCGGTGGCTCGTTCCAGAAGGGCTCGCCCACGACGAGGATGCCGTCGCTCTCCACCTGCTTCTGCATCAGTCGCAGCGTGCCGACTAATCCATTACCAATCCACGTCGCACCAATGCACGACACAACGTCGAACTGCATGTCCGATGTGTAGGTCGCTGCGTCTTGTTCCACGAGATGCACGCGCTCACCGAGTCCCATCTCAGTAATGCGCGCACGACCGGCATCCAGGAACACCGTGCTGATATCAACGCCGATGCCAGTGATGCGATAGTTGTGAGCCCACTGCGCCAGCATTTCCGCTTTACCGCAAGCGAGGTCCAGAACGGTTGCACCGGCTTGGAGCCGGCAGGCCGCACCGAGAGTCATCAATTTCTCTTGGGTGAATGGATTCAAGATTCGATGATTGGCTTCAGCAATCTCATGCAGATAAAGGCTCATGCCGAGACGTTAGAGCGCGCACTGCCCAGAATCAATGGGAGAAAAGTCACGACTGGTACGTGTGCAAGTCGTAAGTGGTACGTGGCGACGTCAGTCGCACTTACCGCCATCGCAGCAAGGCTGGATGTAGAAGCATTTCGGACAGAAATCTTTGCCGCCGCGGCGCTCGAGATCTACTGACTCACACGCTGGGCATGGCCCTGGGTCACCCATCATGGCGGCAGATTAATAGCGGCGCGGCGGATACACGCGGAAGTTGACCCTCACACGATGTGAGGCTTTAAGTTCCACCCATGTCCTACTCAATCGGCGAAGTTGCTCGCATGTCCGGGGTCAGCATCCGCATGCTGCGGCATTACGACGAAATCGGACTTCTCACTCCGCGCGACCGCACGGTCAGCGGCTACCGCCAGTACACCGAGGACGACCTTCTCAAGCTGCAGCGCATCCTCTCGCTCAAGGCGACCGGCATGGCGCTCGCTGACATCGGGGCATCGATCAACGACGACCGCGAAATCCTGCCGACCCTCGAAGAACAAGAGCGCCTCATCCGCGCACACATCGAACAGCTGCAGACCCAACTCGTCGCAGTCGAACGCACCCGAAAGGCTCGCATCATGGGTATCAACCTCACGCCCGATGAAATCTTCGAAGTGTTCGGCGAAGACGATCCGACTCAGTACGCGGAGGAGGCACAGGAGCGCTGGGGCGAGACCGATGCCTACAAGGAGTCCAACCGCCGCACCAAGAGCTATGCCAAAGCCGACTGGGAAGCCGCCCAGGCTGAAGCCGCGCAAGCCGTCGCACTGTTCCTCGCCGCGATGAACGCTGGTCTACCAGCCGATAGCCCCGATGCAATGGCCGCGGCCGAAGCCCATCGCCAGAACATCAGCCGCTGGTATTACCCCTGCTCCTACGACATGCAGACCGGCCTCGCCTCGATGTATCTCGCAGATGCCCGCTTCACTGAGCACTACGAGAAGGTGCAGCCGGGCCTCGCGCAGTACGTCCACGACGCGATCTACGCCAACGCTGTCGCGAATAGCTAGTTTGTCGTGGGCGGTCGCCTCGTAGGGTTCGCCCATGTCGTCTGACCAGCCTTACCTCGTACCGCGCCTCGCTCCGCATACGACGTCGATCTTCGCGGAGATGTCTGCGCTCGCTGCGAGGACTGGTGCAATCAACCTCGGTCAAGGCTTCCCTGACACCGACGGCCCAGAACAACTCAAGGCCGCTGCGATCCGCGCCATCACTGAAGGGCGCGGCAATCAGTACCCGCCCGGCCATGGTCTACCGCAGCTGCGTGAAGCAATCGCCGACCATCAGCGCCGCTTCTATGGCATCGAGCTCGACTGGCAGACCGACGTCGTCGTCAGCACTGGCGCATCGGAAGCGATTCAGGCCGCACTCATCGCTCTCATCGACACCGATGACGAAGTGCTGATCTTTGAACCGTGGTTCGACATCTACGAAGTCGGCGTCGCAATGGCTCGCGGCAAGACGGTGGGCGCGCCACTCGACGGTACGACGCTGCGGCCAGACTTTGATCGCCTCCGTGCAGCCATCACTCCGCGCAGCAAAGTCATCATTCTTAATTCACCGCATAACCCGACCGGCACAGTGTGGACGCACGATGAACTCGCAGAGCTCGCTGTCATCGTCGACGAGTTCAATCTCATCGTCATCTCAGACGAGGCATACGAACACTTGTGGTTCGACGGCCATCCGCATATTCCGTTCGCGACGCTGCCGGGCATGTTTGATCGCACGATCACCATCGGCTCGGCTGGTAAGTCGTTTTCGTTCACCGGTTGGAAGGTTGGATGGGCTACCGGCCCGCGCGATCTCATCGCAGCGGTGCGCGTTGCTCGCCAGCATTTGTCTTACGTTTCGAGTGGACCGTTCCAGTGGGCCATCGCTGAAGGCCTCGCACTGCCTGATGCGTACTGGGAAGACTTCCGCCACGGCATGCAGTCAAAGCGAGACCTCTTCACCTCGGGTCTGCGCAACCTCGGTTACGGCATCATCGAATCCGAAGGCACATACTTCTTAACCACTGACGTGCGTCCACTCGGATTCGCGACTGGCGCAGAGTTCACTTCGATGCTGCCGGAACGCGCAGGCGTCGTCGCGATTCCGCACTCGGCTTTGTGTCAGCATGCAGAAGCAGGCGCACCGTTTGTGCGTTGGGCATACTGCAAGAAAGAAGAAGTGCTCACTGAGGCACTCGAGCGCCTCAGTCGCCTGAATTAGTTGAAGGCGCCCAGAATCGGTTCGTCAGGCTGACAGATCGGCGAGTTGTCAGGCAAGCGCCCGCTGATGAAGTATTCATCGATACGGGAGTCGATGCACTTGGAGCCACTCATGTATGCAGTGTGGCCATCTCCGTTGAATTCAAGGTAGACCGCATTGCCGAGCTCTTCGGTGAGGCTGCGCGCCCACTGCACTGGCGTCGCCGGGTCGTTGACTGTGCCGACAACGACAATCGTGGTCGCTGCGTCGGCGGCAGCAGAGATGTCGCTCGGCATCGAAATGCCAGTGACAGGCCAGTTCTTGCAGCCGCCTTCCATCCAGCCGAAAACTTCGCCCAGCAGAGGAGCAGCTTCCTTAGCGCGCGCAATCAGATCAGCACGTTTGAAATCCGCATATGGATAGTCGAGGCACGAGATCGCAGTGAAGGCGTCGTAGCTGTTGTCCATGTAGGTGCCGTCAGGATTGCGACCTGCCTGCCAGTCCGACATGTCGAGCAAGCCAGTGCCATCGCCCTCATACCCAGCGTCGAGTGACTCAATCAGCCAATCCCACGTCCAGTCTGGCGCGTACATCGACCCGAGCAATGCATTCCACACGTGGCTCTCAGTGAGTTTGCGATCGGCATCGTCGGTCTTGAGAGGCTTAGAGTCGAGCTGCTTCAAGAACGCAAACAACTTCGACAGCATGGCCGACTCAGTCGAACCGAGTGGGCAATCGCCGTACACCTCAACGCAGTAGGTGGCGAAACGCTTGAGTTCTCCTTCAAATCCGGCAGCCTGTCCGACCGTCAGATCGAGAGGTGAAAGCTTCATATCGACGGCGCCGTCGAGAACAAACTGTCCGACATTCTCTGGGAACATCGATGCGTACACCGCGCCAATCTGCGTGCCATACGACTTGCCGAGATAGTTGAGCCGGGCATCGCCGAGCAGCTCACGCAAGATGTCGAGATCCTTGACGACCTCGACTGTCGAAACGTGTGCAAACAGTTCGCCCGTCTTATCGGCACAAGCCGTCATGTCAAACGGCTTCTCAAATTCCTTGACCTCTGCAG
>JBDLPZ010000229.1:0-4732 GCA_039800825.1 Actinomycetota bacterium | reverse complement strand
ACAACCTTCCGCGCATTACAAACTTTAAGATTTCCAATCTGGTCGCGACTCAGGCAGGCGCGGCACTGGTAGTCCGCTACGACGCTGACATCACGGGCATCATTAACGGCAAGGAATATGTCCCCGGTCCGGCGCCACGCATTTCTACCTTTACGTGGAACGGCAAGGTCTGGCAGATGACCTCGCATTCGAACTTCAATCCGCTCGAGGCTCCCGCAACTCCTGGCAGCGTTCCGCTTCTCAGCAAAGCTACGACCACTGTTCTCGGACAGACGATCGAGTACCCAACGAGTGGAGCCGCTGAAGTTTCGACCACAGTGTTGACGATGCTCGAAGGCGCATCGACGGGCATGCACCGTCACGATGCTCCGATGATCGCCTACATCATCAGCGGTAGCGTCACGGTCACCTACGAAGGCGGCATCACCAAGACGTATCGCGCAGGTGAAGCAATCGTCGAAGCTATCGGCACAGCACACAACGGTGTGAGTTCAGGTCCTGGACCAGTTGTGATTCTCGTCGTCAATATTGGCGCTCACGGCGTCGCAAACACCACGATGTTGTAGGCCGTTGAAGGACTAAGCCTTCAACTCATACGCAAACCACTGCGCAGCCTGAAGTAGTTGAGCCGAACCTGGCTTGTACTGCTTCAGGCTAGCTGCGTTTCTGGCTTGGGCGGCTCGGAATGCAAGCACGCGAGCCACGGATGCGCGACGCTCGTCGACTGAGAGTTTGCCTGATTCGAGTGCCGCTGCGATGCGCGCTTTTGTTGACAAGGGATTGCCCGCCATCAGAATTAGGTCAACTCCTGCTGACAGCGCTCGGATGTAGAGGTTCTCATCCGCGGGCAGGTTTGCGGCCGCCGCTGCCATGGTCATTGAGTCCGTAATGGTGATGCCTTCAAAGCCCATTTCGCCTCGCAATAGATCCGTGACGATTCTGCGACTGCCAGTCGCGGGGTTTGAGCTGATATCTGGGTAGATGCCGTGGCCGATCATGATGCCGACGACTCCGGCGGAGATCGATGCGCGGAATGGCGCGAGGTCATACGCGCACAGATGTTCGAGCGAATACGCGTACTTGGCCGCGGCCTTGTGCGTATCTGCTGGTACAGAGCCGATGCCTGGGAAATGCTTAATGACGGCCAAGACGCCTTGCTCGTTATAGCCAGAGGCCTGAGCCACGACGAGTTGTGCGACGAGCTTGGAGTTGTAGCTCAGAGTGCGTGGGCGCAAAGACTTCGGAGTCTTGGCACTTCTCACGTCAGCAACTGGTGCGAACACCATGCTGATGTGCGCGGCGCGCAACTGCCGACCCGACTGGAAGCCGTTTTCTTTTGCTACAGAAACGCTTGCGATCTTGCCGATTTTCTTTGCGGCTACTGGCGGCTCTATGTCGCCGCGAAGTCGTTTAACGGTGCCACCTTCTTGATCTACTGCGGCGAAGAATGAAGATGGCATTACTTTGTTCAGCGCCTTCGCCTCGTAATAGGCCTGACGGGCAGTCGATGCGTTGTCTGGAAACAGAATCACGCCACTGGCACCGAGGGCCGGCAAGGCGCGACTGGGCTGTCGTTTTCCGAGGACACGGAGGTTGTGCGCCGACTGCGAGTTTGAACGCTTGCCGTCGCGACCGCGGTACCGAACGACCAGCGAAGCTCCAGCCAGCTCATCGATAGTCATCCCAGCAGCGCGAGCGTTTGCCGCTGCCCACTCGGATTCCGTCGGCTGCCATGCGAGTTTGGGTGGTGGGGCAGTCTCTTGAGGGCAGATGCGCGCTGCAGCAGTTGAGGCCGGCGCGCTGAGAGCGGGCATCACGACAGCACCAACGGTTGCTACAACGAGCAAGCGCCGGCGCATGGAACTGTGCGCACTCGCCATGGATGTCCCTCACCTGGTTCGGTTGCATGAGGGTAGTGCGAGTGAGGGAAGGGGTGTAGACCTTTTACGGACTACACAGGAAGTTCACAGTGGCAGCTGCTCAAGGTGCCTTATCGCGTGCCTCACCGCGCGTGAATTGGCTGGGCGAACCAGTCTTTCGCGTATTCAAGGATCTCTGAATCGCTCAGGCTCTCTAGGTGAGTATCGACTGCGCCCACGACCTTTTCGCCCACAGCAGGGTGGTAGCGCTCGAGATACTGCACGAGCTTGAGCATCTCATTGGCTTTGCCCTTGCCGTGGCCGACCAACAAGATTTCGTTTGCCGGTGCGAGCAGGGCGCTAATTTCCTCGAAATACTCGCGATCAAAGCGATCAGTCTCATTGCGGTTATTGCGCTGGACCTGGCGATAGTGATTGCTTCTCTGGTCGTCAGGTTCCGGCATGATGATTTGTGGCCGAGTGCCAGAAGGGTCGTTGACGGCCCAGACTTTGGTGATGCCACGAGTAACAGCAGCGATAGCGACTCTGTGATCAAGGTTTACGGTCATTTCCTGCTCCTTTACGAGGGCCTAAATGCAAGGTAATTGCACCTGCTCGCCAAAATAAGGGCCAAAAGACGCTTTTCCTCCCTGTTTTGTGGGGAATAGGCTCTGGGAGGCCCATTTTGAGCCTGAATGCACGCTCAACTCTGTGATAATTCGGGCTATGCAATCGAGCCTTTCAGACCTAGATGTGCTCGAAGCGGAAGCAATCGACATCCTCCGTGAGACTGCCGCCGCCTTCGAGAAGCCAGTCATGCTGTACAGCATCGGCAAGGACTCAGGTGTACTGCTGCACCTAGCCAAAAAGGCATTTGCGCCTGCTGCTATCCCGTTCCCGCTTCTGCACGTCGATACGACGTGGAAGTTCCGCGACATGATCAACCATCGCGACGAGATTGCCAAGCATTACGGCGCCGAGCTCATCGTGCACACCAATCAGGAAGGCGTCGAAGAAAACATCACGCCATTCACTGCCGATGCACAGGAATACACCCGCGTCATGAAGACGGTTGGCCTGCGTCAGGCTCTCGACTCTCTTGGCTTCGATGCCGCGATCGGCGGTTCTCGCCGCGACGAAGAGCGCAGCCGCGCTAAAGAGCGTGTGTTTTCGCTGCGCCTGCCGGGCCATCGTTGGGAACCCCGTTCGCAGCGTCCAGAAATGTGGCGCACCTACAACACTCGCTTGGCCGAGGGTCAGACGATGCGCGTCTTCCCACTGAGCAACTGGACCGAACTCGACGTGTGGCGCTACACCAAGCGCGAAAACATCCCAGTCGTTCCGCTGTACTACGCAGCTGCCCGCCCAGTGGTTGAGCGCAAGGGTTCGTTGATCATGGTCGACGACGAGCGCATGCCATTGCTCGAAGGCGAAACGCCAGAGATGAAGGTCATCCGCTTCCGTTCACTCGGTTGCTACCCATTGTCCGCAGCAGTCGAAAGCACTGTCGACAACATCGATGATCTCATCACTGAACTTGTTGAGACTCGTTTGTCTGAACGTGCAGGTCGCCTGATCGACGGCGAGAAGAGTGCCTCCATGGAAGCCAAGAAGGTCGAGGGTTACTTCTAATGACCGAGACTTCAATTCTTCGTATCGTCACTTGTGGTTCTGTCGACGACGGCAAGAGCACGCTCATTGGTCGTTTGATTGCAGAGACGCGCAGTGTTCCTGAAGACGTTCTCGAATCAGCGCGTTGGACTCGTCGCACCGGCTCGACAATCCCTGCTGGCGAAATTGATTTCAGCTTGTTGACCGATGGCCTCGAAGCAGAGCGCGAACAGGGCATCACCATCGATGTGGCCTACCGTCACCTCGATCTCCAAAACGGTAATCGCGCGATCATCGCTGATGCGCCGGGTCACGAGCAGTACACCCGCAACATGGCCGTCGCAGCCTCGACTGCAGACGTCGGCATCTTGCTCGTTGATGCAGCTCGCGGCGTGCGCACGCAGACTTTCCGTCACCTCTCTATCTGCGCGATGATGCGAGTGTCTTCAGTTGTCATCGCCATCAACAAGATGGACGCGGCTGACTGGAGCGAGTCGACGTTTAACGAACTTTCGGCCCGCGTCAACCAGACTGCTCGCGAATTGGGCATCACCAACGTGATCACGATTCCTGTTTCTGCACTCACCGGCGCTTTCGTCACCGAACGCACTCCAGATGCACCGTGGTACGACGGCCCGACGCTCCTCGAAGCACTTCGCAGCATCACCAAGGCCAGCACCACCATCGACGGCGCACTTCGTCTGCCAGTACAGCTGATTCTTCGCGCCGACAACTACCGCGGCTACGCGGGGCAGCTTGTGGCCGGCACTCTCGGCGCAGGCGACGAAATCAAGATTGGTCGCTCAGGCGTCAGTGCCGTCGTTGAGTCAGTGACTGTCGCAGGTGCGCCGGTTGATCGCGCCATTGCAGGTCAAGCCGTCGGATTCACGACGGTCAAAGAAGTCGACATCACTCGCGGCGACGTCATCATCGAAGGCGGCAGCGACAAGGTCGGTAACGACCGATTCGCAGTCGAAGTCGTGTGGATGCACGAGAAACCACTCGCTCGCGGTCGCAGTTACTGGCTTGTGAGCAATTCGCAGACTGTCGCTGTCACGGTCACCAACATTCGCGACAAGGTTGAAGTCGAGACGGGCCACCGCCACTCGACGCGCAATCTGCAGATCAACGAAATCGGTCACATCGAGATCGCTGCTGATTCACCGATCTTCCTCGACAAGTACGCAGATATTCGCGAGACCGGCGGCTTCTTGCTCGTCGATCGCGCAACCAACGACACCGCTGCTGCTGGCATGGTGCTT
>JBDLPZ010000228.1:0-4858 GCA_039800825.1 Actinomycetota bacterium | reverse complement strand
GCAGTGATGCGAAGGATTCAAAGCGCTTGCGCGCTTTGGCCGCCGAGGGAATCGCTACTTATGTTGGCCACAGCGATTCACACATGCGAGATGATCAGGGCAACTTCGTCGTCGACACGGTCGCGGCATCGACCGCAGTTCCCGCCTCCAACCCAGAGCTCACTGCCGCTCGCGAAAATGGAATCCGCGTCCTGACTCGCGCCGAATTGCTCTGTGCAATCACCGACGAATACGTCGTCGCAAGCGTTGCCGGCACCCATGGCAAGACCACGACCACATCCATGCTCACACTTGCTCTCCAAGAGGCGGGTCGCGACCCCAGCTTCGCGATCGGTAGCGAACTCAACGAACTCGGCAGCAATGCCCATCTCGGCGCAGGGCCCGAGTTTGTCGTCGAGGCGGACGAATCCGACGGCACATTCTTGGCGCTGAACACCTTCGCGGCGATTGTGACCAACGTCGAGCCTGACCACCTCAACTACTGGCAGACCTACGACCGCCTCGAAGCGGCCTTCGTCGACTTCGCGAGCGCGACGCAGTCCAACGGCGGCTTCGTGGTGATCTGCATCGACGACGAAGGCGGTCGCAAGCTTGCGGATGCAGCGGCGAGCCGTGGTGCTCGCACGCTCACGTATGGCCAAAGCGAGGATGCTGACTACAGAGTCACTCTCAAAGCGCACGTCGGCGTGGGTTGGACGTTCGCCCTCGAACACCGCGGTGACACATTTGCGACGGTGGCACTGCGGGTTCCTGGCGTCCACAACGTTCTCAATGCGAGTGCCGCTTTGATCGCGGCCGTCGAACTCGGCGCTGACGTCGAGGCGGCAGTTCGCGGTCTCGGGAGTTTTACGGGTACTCGACGTCGCTTTGATTTCAAGGGCAGTGCCGATGATGTTCGGGTATTTGACGACTACGCGCATCATCCAACTGAAATTGCCGCCACGCTCGACGCAGCACGGGACGTTGCGGGCGCTGGCCGGGTCGTCGTCGCGTTCCAAGCACATCATTACTACCGCGCCGCTTTGTTCTCTAAAGAGTTCGGTGCTGCTCTGGCCAAGGCCGACGAAGTGGTGGTTCTCGAGGTTTTCGCTCCTGGCGAAGAATTCATTCCTGGCTCGAGCGGTCAGACCTTGGCAGACAACGTCTTGCTAGCGCGTGAGCATGTGGTGTTCGAGCCTTCATGGTCGGCTGTGTCTCAGCACCTCGTCGATCGAGCTCAGCCCGGCGACATCATTATGACTCTCGGTGCGGGCGAGATCGGAATGCTCTGTGCCGAGATCCTCGACGGGCTTTCCGAGCGCGAGGCGGCTCGTGGACGCTGACGTCCGCAGTCTGGTTCGCCTGCGCAAGCGCAAGCGAATGTTTCGTGTGCTGCGCTATGTGCTTCTAGTTTCTTTTCTGCTTGGCGCTGTCTACGTGCTGTTTTTCTCGCCGGTGTTTTCAGTGAAGTCGGTCTCGGTCATCGGCAATTACTACGCGACCGAGAAGAAGATTTTGAAGGCCGCAGACATTTCTCCAGGAGTGCAGATAGCACGTCTCGATGCCACGGCAATCGAAACTGCCATCCTCAAGCTGCCTGAAGTGAAATCTGTTGAGGTTCGTCGTGGCTGGCCAAATCAAGTCATCTTGGCCGTCAAAGAGCGCACGCCCATGGCCGTCACAAAGGATGGGGGCGTCTGGCGATATGTTTCTCAAAAAGGCATCGTGTTCGGCATCTCTACATCCAAGCCAACGCAGTTCCTCAGTGTCAGTGGCATCAACGCTGAGACTTTCGCCGAAGCTGCCAAAGTCTCTGCAGCATTACCAAGCTGGTTGAGGGACCGCGTCGAAAACGTCAAAGGACTCAGCCGGGACAACGTCATCGTGTGGCTGACGAATGGCGTCGAGATCCGCTGGGGAAGCTCCGAGGCCTCAGAATTTAAGGGCCGCGTCCTTCAACAACTCATGGGTTTGAAGGCCGAGATGTACAACGTCAGCGTCCCAGATCAGCCCACAATCAGGAAATAACCCACATTTTGCCCAGAAGTTGGCGACACGCCCGCCGAAATTTGGGGATAAGGCTTGCAAATCCTTACCCTCGCTGTAACACAAAAAGTGGCTCAACCCTGAGCCTTGGGTAGAGGTTCAGGGTGAACGAAGGGAATACCATCGTGGCAGCAGGTCAGAACTATCTGGCAGTCATCAAGGTCGTCGGTGTCGGCGGCGGTGGCGGCAAGGCGGTCAATCGCATGATTGATGCCGGTCTCAAGGGTGTCGAATTCATCGCCATCAATACTGATGCGCAGGACTTGCTTATGGCAGATGCAGACGTCAAGCTCGACGTCGGCCGCCAGCTCACCAAGGGACTTGGCGCTGGCGCCGATCCAACCATCGGTCGCCAGGCTGCTGAAGATCACGCAGAGGAAATCGAAGAGGTTCTCCGCGGCGCCGACATGGTGTTCATCACTGCAGGCGAAGGCGGCGGCACCGGCACAGGTGGCGCACCAGTCGTTGCACGTATCGCACGTGGTCTCGGTGCCCTCACCGTTGGTGTTGTCACCAAGCCATTTGGTTTTGAAAATAAGCGTCGTATGCAGCAGGCCGAACTCGGCATTGAAGAGCTGCGCAAAGAAGTCGACACTCTCATCGTTATCCCCAACGATCGCTTGCTTCAGTTGAGCGATCGCAGCGTTTCAGTTGTTGAAGCTTTCCGTGCAGCGGACACCGTGCTGTTGCAGGGCGTCGGTGGCATCACCGACATCATCACGACGCCTGGTCTCATCAATCTCGACTTCGCAGACGTCAAGTCTGTGATGCAGGGTGCTGGTGGCGCATTCATGGGTATCGGTCGCGCCCGCGGCGAAGATCGTGCAATCGTCGCAGCCGAAGCTGCGATTGCATCGCCACTTCTCGAAGCATCTATCGAAGGCGCACGCGGTGTGCTTCTGTCGATTGCCGGCGGCAGCGACCTTGGACTCTTCGAAGTCAACGATGCAGCTCGGCTTGTTCAGGATGTCGTACATCCAGATGCCAACATCATCTGGGGCACTGTCATTGACGAGAAGCTCGGTGACGAAGTTCGCGTGACTGTTATCGCTGCTGGCTTCGACAACGGCACTCCGACCGTTCGTTCCGCAGGTTCAACGCCAGTCCGCCGCGGTGCGAGCGAATTTGGCGTCATTGAAACCGAAGAAGAAGACGACGTCCCGAGCTGGCTCAACCCAGCTGGCGACGAAGCGACTTCAGGCGGCGACATCTTCGCTGATCAGCCAGTTGTGCGCGAAGAGCCAATTTCGACTCCTAAGCCACGCGAGCGCGTCATTGTTTTCGATGAGAATGGTCTCGACGACGACATCGACGTTCCAGACTTTCTGAAGTAAGCATGCAGTCTGGCGTCATCGTCGACTCGTCAGGGGTCGAGATTGCGCGGTGGGCGTTTTCTGATCGCTCCGGCGGCTTCAGCGCGCCTCCGTACGAGTCTCTCAACCTCGCCATGCACGTGGGTGACGCTCCTATTGCGGTAGCTGCGAACCGCTCTGTGCTTGCAAACGCACTTGCTGTGCCAGCTGACCGAATCGTGTATCCAGGCTTGACGCATTCGGTGGCGGTCGGTCTCGTCGACGAACCTGTCGGCCTGTTTCCCGATGTGGATGTGCTGATGACATCCAAGCGCAAGATTGGGCTCGCCACGTTGGGCGCCGATTGTGTACCCGTCATTGTGGTGGATGCGAAAAGAAGGATTGCGATGACAGCTCATGTGGGCTGGCGAGGTGCAGCAGCTGGAATCGTCGATTCGATTAGTTCAAGTCTCGCTCAAGCCGGCGGTAGCTTGAAGAACGCTCACGTCTTGCTTGGCCCCGCTATCTGCGGCGAGTGCTACCGCGTCGATCCTGACCGTCGTGAACAAGTCATGGCGGTTCTCCCTGAGGCTGGTGACCGCAGCGACCAAGGTATCGATCTCCGCGACGGACTCATCGCAGCGTTGAGCAAACTCGGCGCCAAGGTTCAGCGAGTCGGTGGCTGCACTGCAGAAGATGTGTCGCTGTTCAGTCATCGACGCGACGGCGTCACAGGCCGGCAGGGCGCCGCGGTGGTCCTGGCATGAGTCGGTTAGAAGAACTACGGCTCAACCTGGCCCAGGTGGAGAGTCGGGTTGTGGCAGCCTGCGAGGTCTCCGGTCGATCGCACGACGAAGTGACGGTCATCGCTGTCACCAAGACCTGGCCTGCCAGTGACGTTCGGCTGCTGGCCGAGCTGGGGGTTCGCGAGGTTGGAGAAAGCCGAGACCAAGATGCGATGCCAAAGCACGCGGAATGTGCGGACCTCGATCTGACGTGGCATTTCATTGGGCAGTTCCAGACCAACAAGGCCAACCACATCGCTCAGTACGCAGACGTCGTACATTCACTCGATCGACTCAAAGCAGTCGATGCACTATCTCGCGCGACCGACGCTGTCGATCGAGTCATCACGGGCCTCGTGCAAGTGTCTCTCGATGATGCTGAGGGCCGCGGTGGAGCCAGTGTCGAGGCCGTGCTTGAGATTGCCGCCGCCATCGAAGCTGCGGACCACCTCACGCTTGGGGGAGTGATGGCCGTCGCACCGCTCGGCGCTGATCCGCTACTCGCTTTCCGACGCCTCGCTGACGTGGCCGCGAGTGTCCGAGCGCAGTATCCGCACGCTCAGATTGTCTCCGCAGGGATGTCGGATGACATGGCAGCGGCGGTTGCCTGCGGAGCGACACACCTCAGAATCGGTTCTGCGATTATGGGTTCACGCTCGTATGTGCAGTAGTTTTATCCATATTCAGGTCTGAAAGGACAGTTTGATGGCAGGCACATTCCGAAAGTTCGGATCGTTCCTTGGTCTCGTTGAGACT
>JBDLPZ010000227.1:0-5610 GCA_039800825.1 Actinomycetota bacterium | reverse complement strand
CTTCTCGGTCGTATGCCTTCTGCCGTGGGTTACCAGCCAACCTTGGCTGACGAAATGGGTCAGCTCCAGGAGCGCATTACGTCGACCCGTGGTCACTCGATCACTTCGCTGCAGGCAATTTACGTTCCTGCTGACGACTTGACCGACCCAGCCCCAGCGACGACCTTCGCCCACTTGGATGCGACGACCGTTTTGAGCCGTCCGATTTCAGAGCTTGGTATTTACCCAGCTGTGGATCCGCTCGACTCAACCTCGCGCATTCTCGACCCACGCTACGTCGGTGAGGATCACTACCGCACCGCCACCCGCGTGAAGCAGATTCTGCAGCGCTACAAGGAACTCCAGGACATCATCGCGATTCTTGGTATCGACGAACTTTCTGAAGAAGACAAGATCTTGGTGGGTCGCGCACGTCGCATCCAGCGCTTCTTGTCACAGAACACCTTCGTCGCCAAGGTCTTCACCGGCATCGATGGTTCTTACGTCCCAGTGGCAGAAACCATCGAAGCGTTCACAGCAATCGCAGACGGTCAGTTCGACCACATCCCAGAGCAGGCATTCTTCCTCTGCGGTGGTATCGAAGACCTCCTCGCAAACGCTAAGAAGTTGGCAGGCTGATCGTGGCCAACCTCACCGTTTCGCTCGTCGCGCCTGACCGAGAAATCTGGTCAGGCGAGGCTGAGTTTGTGTCAGCTAAGACCACCGAAGGTGAAATCGGTATCTTGCCTAACCACGAACCAG
Source organism: Actinomycetota bacterium (assembly GCA_039800825.1). GTDB lineage: Bacteria > Actinomycetota > Actinomycetes > S36-B12 > UBA5976 > JAFMIT01. The sequence goes on along the minus strand of JBDLPZ010000227.1, from coordinate 4,869 downwards.
TCTTGGCGCTGATTGCAGACGGTGCAGTTGTTCGCATCACCACTTCATCAAAGGAATCAATCGTGGCTGCTGTCCACGGCGGCTTCCTCTCGGTCGACAACAACGCAGTGACTGTGCTCGCGCAGACTGCGGAGTTGGCCGCTGACATCGATGTGGTGCGTGCCAAGGCAGCGCTCGAGCGGGCTCGCGAAAGCATGGACGACAAGGCAGCAGCTGCTGCCCGTCGCGCCGAGGCTCGTCTGCGTGCGGCAGGAACTCTGCACTAACTCAAAATTGAGACAAAAGGCTGAGACGTCGTGAGCGATGTCTCAGCCTTTTGGCATTTCCACGGGGACAATTGCGCCGTAGCCTCGTATGAGGTTTGTTGAGAGGGAAGTTATGCGTCGCTTGTTTGCGCTTGCTCTGGTAGTCGTGGCCTTGGCATTTAGTGGGGTAGTGGCGCCAGCCCAGGCGGTGACAGTGGCGGTGCCGCCGACTCGCTGGCAGCTCAACCATGTCGATGACTACCCAGCCACTGCGATTGCGACTGTGCCCTATGGCGCCGGCGGTCTCAACACGTACTGGCTCGCCAATGGCTTTTTGTACCGCCAGTGGATTCAGCCAGGTGGCCAGGTTGGGCCGATTGCCTACATGGGCGAAGCAATTCAGCTGCCGGGTGTGACAAGCGATCTCGAAGCAAAGGTCAACGCTGCCGGCGATACGGCGCTGGCTTACACGTGCGCTGATGGTGAGCGACCAGCTGTGTGTCTCTACATCGCGTTCGCAAGCGGTGCGTACTTCTCGCAGCAGATGATGGTTTCTAATGCTGTCGAGTTCGAGAGCGCGTGGGTGGGCGACAAGTTCATGATTCTCGCGTCGGTCAAGACTGGAGAGCTCAATCCATTTGATGCCCCGCGCACATCGCTCACTCGAGTGATCGTCGATCAAAACAAGACGGTCTATCGCGATTCGTACGGCGCTGGTCTCATCGATCCATCGGTGACGCAGTTCAACGCATCCAAACTCAGCATCAGTTCTATCGCAGGCTCGACTGTGTTTGCATGGGAGTCCTATGAGTCAGCCGGTCTGACACCCGAATACGTCGTGCGCGCCACTGTCATCACAGACCGCATCATCCCTGGCGGCGTGGTGACTCAGAAGGTCGCTCCACTCGGTGCAGAGCGAGTGCGCAGTATTGGCACCTCATGGCTCGAAGGCGCCGATGGTCTCGTGCCCACGATTATGTGGGCGACGGACTCTCAGGTGCTGACGGCGGCAGAGACTGCGCCGAACGTGTGGACTGCGGGAGCTACCGCGACTCTCGCGGGCCAAGCTCTGCTCACTGACATCAGCGTGACTGATCAGAACGCTCTGTATGCAGTCATCAAGACTCGTCACGTGACCACTCCTGTGCTCAGCAGCTTCACGCTCACTGATAGCAGGCTCCCAATCGTTGAAGCCACCGTCCTTACCAACGCCGTGACCGTTTCGGACTTGATGGCTTATCAGATGCCAGGTAGCAACCCAGGTGTCATCACCTGCACGAGCACTGGCACGAATCTGCTCAACATTGCGACTGGAGCAACCATTCGCGCATGGTCGGCCGTGGCGCGCTGCGGTTTCATCGAAATGCGCGACCATGCCGGCAAGTGGTTCTTGTGGGGAATCGGCACCAACTACTCAGCGACCCAGAACTCTCCTCATGCGTTGATGTGGGTCGACTCCGCCGCACCTGTTGATCTGACGCCATCGGGTGGACGCATTGTCGATCAGGACATGGTCGCTGTCGGCGGTCAACGCGCGGTCGCCTACATCGTGCGGGACTGGGTCGACCCAGTCTCACCGACCATTACCCGCGATCGGCTGCTCGTCCAAGCCCCGCAGCTCGGACCTAACGGCCTCGCGACCCTGAGCAATCCGTTGAAGCAAATCTCCAAGCTTCATCTCATTGAGACTGCTGACCACTATGCGGTGGCGATCTGGCAAGAGTCAGAGTCGACGTTGTTCTCTACGTCTGCATCTGAAGTGAAGGCGTCGGTATTTGATCCTGGCACCCGTCTCTGGAGCAATCCGATCGCGGCGGTCGTGGCCGGTCGTCCGATCGTCACTCTGGATGCCGTCGCCGAAGGCAGTGCGGGCCAAGGCCAAGCCGGCAGCACTCTGTTGATGACGGCATCGCTGGGTTGCCCTGCGTGCCTGTCGTCGATCACCGCTGTGCTCAGCTTCGATCCGAACACGCTGACGTTCACTGCGCTCAACGCCGATCCTGCTGAAGGTTCTCCAGCTCTCGCTGCAACACAGCTCTTCAATGGTGACACTGCGTGGATCTTCGCGACTGAGTCACACAACTTCGAGCCATGGGTTTATGTGCGTACGAGTGCTGGCACCTGGCAGCCGCCAGTCCAGCTCGCGTCGACGACGTTGGCCTCAATGACCACGCCACAAATCGTCCCGCTCAAGAGCGACAGTGCGACTGGCGTGCAGGCAGCGGTCGTGTACAACGAGGCTCTGGTAGGGGCTGCGCTTGGACAATTGCAGATGCAGCGACTCAGCATTTCTGACACTGGCCCAGCTCTCGGAGCAGTGGTGCCGATCAGTTCCGACTCGCGCGTGGAAGGCAATGCCATTTTCGACAACGCGGGATCGCTGCGTTTCATGATGAAGGAAAAGGTAACGACGGGCTATTGGCATCGCTTCGTGGTCGTGACTAATACCGACTCGATCGATGCGACTGCGAACATGGCAACAGTCGATGATGTCGGCGTGAGCGCAACCGCTGATGCCCTCGGCCGCGTGACGTTCGTCTGGAACAACACAGGCACGGTGTGGACGTGGTCACCGATGAACTCGTGGGAGACCAACAGCCTCAACCTCGGTGCGGCCTCGCATGTACAGAGTCTCGAGGTCGTCGCAGACACTGACGGTGTGACGGTGAGTGCTCTTTGGTTCCACGAATTGAACCTGTCCAATATCGCTGACAGTGCGATCTGGACTCTGGCACTTTCGACCATCTCTCAAGGCGAACCCGCCGAACCACAACTCACGACTGTTCAGTACACCTCAATGGGTTCAGCGAGTTTCGCCTTCGCACTGCGAGATAGTGACCCGAACACGAGGCTCGAATACCGGGCGACCGCTGGATCGCAAACATTCGTCGGTGGCGTCGATGCTGACGGCAGCTTCGGCATCACTGGTCTGGATTTGTCGAAGCCGCTGAGCATCGATGTTCGCGTCGTCGAGAACTACGGCACGGTCTACGAATATGCCAGCGCCTGGTACACATCCACGTATCCGGCGTTGACGGTTTCTCAGGTCCGCACGTTCTTCCAAGGATGGAAGAACCTCACCACGGCGAGCCTGGCTTGGAACAGCCTCACGATCAGCGGCGAGCCATACGTCTACGAAGTCACGGTCACGCAGAACGGCAAGTCCCGCACTTTCACTACTTCCGAGCGCACACTCGACGTCTCTGCACTCGATGCCAAGAAGCCGTTGACATACAAAGTGCGTGGTTCTCTCTACGGCGTATGGGGCGCATGGTCAGATGAGGCAAGCCTCTCTGCGGCCAAGGCGCCATCGGCACCGCGTTCTCTCACCGTCAAGAAGAGCGGCACCAAGATTGCGTTGCAATGGATGGACCCATCGACGCTCGGCACTTTCCAGTGGCTTAACTACCGCGTTGAGATGCGCATCGGAACCGGCCCATGGAAGGTCATGACGAGCAAGGTCCAGTCCAAGACGTGGGCCCTGGCTAAGCCGGTGAAGGGCAAGAAGTACAGCTTCCGCGTGACTCTGTTGACGCTGATCAACAGTCCAGCGTCGAGCGTGAAGACTCTAATCTGGAAGGGCTAGTCCGCCTTAGGTGCGTGCGCACCCGGTGCCCACAGGACATCACCCTGCTGCTTGTTCGCGTAGCGAGCGAGAATGAACAGCAAGTCTGAGAGTCGGTTGAGGTAGTTCGCGGTGAGTGCATTCATGCCACCGTGATACATGTCGAGAGCTGCCCAGGTCGAGCGCTCTGCGCGACGAACCACAGTGCGGGCGACATGGAGATGTGCTGCCGCAGTTGTGCCGCCTGGCAAGACGAATGAGCGCAATGGTTCGAGGTGAGAGTTGTACTCATCGCAGGTGCGCTCAAGGAAATCAATGTAGGCCTGCGTGATGCGCAGTGGCTCGACGGCAGGCTGATCCACGACAGGCGTGCAGAGGTCAGCGCCGACGTCGAAGAGGTCGTTCTGAATCTGCGTCAGCAAGCTAGTGAGCTGGGCATCAAAGCCAGCCACCGCAATCGCAACGCCGATCGCGCAGTTGGCTTCATCAACGTCGGCATATGCCTTCAAGCGCGGGTCGTTCTTGCCGGTGCGAGACATATCGCCGAGTGAGGTAGTGCCGTCGTCGCCGGTGCGGGTGTAGATGCGCGTGAGATTAACCATGGATGCAGCCTAGGACGAAAGGCTCATCTAGGCTCTGCGCGTGACGGTTATCCAGGTGACAGGCGGCATTCCCCTCAAGGGCGAAGTGCGCGTGACGGGCGCAAAGAACAGTGTCCTCAAGCTGATGGCTGCCGCCATTTTGGCTCCTGGCCGCACGGTGATTACTCGCGTGCCAGAGATTCTCGACACCACGATCATGTCGGAGCTGCTTCGCCGCCTCGGTTGTGAAGTCATCCACGATCTCGAGGCCGAGACCGTCACGATTGATGTGCCGGTCGAGCTCGAGCATCGCGCCGACTACGACCTCGTGCGCCAGATGCGCGCCTCCATCTGTGTGCTGGGCCCACTCGTGACGCGTATCGGCGCGGCTGATGTGGCGATGCCAGGCGGCGACGCCATCGGCTCACGCGGCTTGAACTTCCACGTCCAGGGTCAGATCGGAAGAGCACACGTCTGA
>JBDLPZ010000226.1:0-2745 GCA_039800825.1 Actinomycetota bacterium | reverse complement strand
GCCCGTCAGTCACTGGCCCAGGAAACTTTTGTGTTGTGGGACTTGATTCATGACCGCGCTCACAGCCATGGTGATCTGCCTTTCGATCCATTCATGATCAAGCAGCGGATGCCGTACTGGCTCTACGCGCTCGAAGAACTTCGCTGCGATTTGAATACGTACCGCGAAAGTTTGGCACTCGAAGAGACGGTTCATCTCGCTCGCTACGTTCGCATCGCAATCTTGTTTGATCGCCTCTTCCGCTTCCCGATTACCGGCGGTCGTGAGCGCAACTACGACGGTCTGGGCGGTCAGCTGATGTTCGCATGGCTGCATAAGCATGATGTCTTGCGCTGGACTGACAACACGCTCAGCATCGACTGGACTCGCGTGGACGATTGCATGGTCGACCTGTGTATTGCAGTGGAGAACTTGTACCGCGACGGCATTGACCGATCCAAATTCGCTCATTGGCTGGCCACTTACGAGTTCGTCTCGACGTGGGTGCAGCCGCACCCTGGTTCGACCTGGGCCAAGGGCGTCGAGGGGCTGCCCGTTAACGGTGAAACGAAAGATCTCACTAACGCTGTGCTTCCTGATGAGTTCCCGCTCAATGTTTTCTACGAAGCGCTGCGCACAAAGCTTGCGCCTACTATTGCCGCCGTTGTTGGCATCACTGGTCAGACCAAGTAGGAGTTTTCACGTGATTGAAAACGTGTGGCGAGGATTCGCAAGCGATAACTACGCTGGCATTCATCCAGACATTCTCGCGGCGATCGGCGCTGTCAACGTCGGCCATCAGACTGCATATGGCGCTGACGTCGTCACGGAGCGACTGACGTCTGTCGTTCGCTCGCACTTTGGTGACCAAGCCGAAGTGTTTCCTGTGTTCAACGGCACCGGTGCAAATGTGGTTGCGCTGCAGGCAATGACCAAACGCTGGGAGGCAGTCATCTGCCCAAGCTCTGCGCACATCAATGCTGACGAAGGTGGCGCACCAGAGAAGATGGCGGGACTCAAGCTGTGGACCGTGCCTGCACCTCTCGGCAAGCTCACGCCTGAACTCATCGATGTGCATGCATTCGGATTCGGCGATGTGCATCGTGCCCAGCCTGGAGCTGTTTCGATCACGCAGTCGACTGAGATGGGCACTCTTTACACGCCTGAAGAAGTCAAAGCGATTTGTGATCATGCGCATTCGCTGGGCATGACTGTGCATATGGACGGCGCTCGCATTTCAAACGCTGCTGCGGCACTGGGTGTGCCGATGCGCGCATTCACCACTGACGTTGGCGTGGATGTGCTCTCACTCGGTGGCACCAAGAACGGTGCTATGGGTGCAGAGGCAGTTGTTGTTCTCAACCCTGCACTGAAGGATGTCGTGCCTTTCATCCGCAAGACATCGATGCAGTTGTCGTCGAAGATGCGTTTCACCAGCGTTCAGCTCGTTGCGCTTTTCGAAGGCGATCTCTGGTTGCGACTCGCAACCCACGCTAACTCGATGGCTGCCTTGCTTGAAGCTGGCGTCCGCGCTATTCCTGGCGTCGAAGTTCCTCGGCCGACTCAGGCCAACGCCGTCTTCGCTATCTTGCCTGCTGCCGTCACGGAACGCCTTCAGCAAAACTTCCGCTTCTATGTCTGGGATAACGTCACGGGCGAAGTGCGTTGGATGTGCTCGTGGGATACAACCGAGCAGGATGTCCAGGACTTTGTTGCTGCTGTGGCGGCCGAAATGGCTTCGAACTAGAAGCTGCTCATCTAGAGCGCTGGTGGCCGTTGTGCAAACGGCGTTGAAAGCACGATCGTGGTGCGGGTAGATACCTGCGCGGTTGTACGAATTTTGCTGAGCAAGATTTCGAGATCGAGTGGCGTCGCGACATTGACCTTAAGAATGTAGGACTCCGCGCCAGCGACCGACCAGCAAGATTCGACTTCGGCGATGTCTTCGAGAAGTTGAGGAATGGCGTCGCTCACCACGGGATCAATCGGTGTGAGACTGACGAATGCCGTCAGTGGTTGGCCAATGTTCTCCAGCGAAATCACAGCTTTGTAGCCCGTGATGATGCCGCGCGCTTCGAGTCGCTTCACGCGCTGATGAAGCGCAGAGGTAGAGAGACCGGTTTCGCGAGCGATGTCAGCGAAAACAGCTCGACCATCGGCAGCTAGTCGGCTGACGATTGCGCGATCGATGTCATCTTCCACGGGGCTACTGTTCCACAACCGTGTCGCTGGGTGAGTCTTTCGTGGTGTCTTGAGCGTGATCAGCGACGACCTTGTTCCAGTTGATGCGTCGGGCATTCCATTCGAAGACGACGAGTTTTCCGAGTTCGTCGATGGCGCGGGCCGCCAAGATTCCCCAGTAGCCCAGCGGTGTGAACAAGCCAAGAATGATCGCGAGCGGAACGCCGACGAACAGCGCGCCAGTGACGTCGCCCCAGATGATTCCGCGTAGCTGGTTGCCGCTGGCCAGGACACCACCAGCCAAGATCATGTTTCGGACTTTGACGATCTGGAAGAACGCGTTGACGATAACGCCGTAGACGGCTAATTGCTGAACATTGGTGCCCGCGTTGCCGAACCACGCAGGGACGAAGACAGCCGAGGCTCCAAACAGCGCACCGAACACAGCGCCGCTCACGAGGCCGGCCCGCAGCAGCGTGTGCTTCCAACCTTCGGCAGCCGCCACGTCGCCGGCTCCGATGGCGCGGTTGATCAGCGCGGTCGCGGCCGAAGCTAGACCGATGCTGCCAGTGATGAAGATGCCCT
>JBDLPZ010000225.1:0-4252 GCA_039800825.1 Actinomycetota bacterium | reverse complement strand
CGATGCGCCCCGAGCATCGTCAGCGCTGCTAACTCCCTTTTACACAGCGAGATTGAGAAGCACCGCACCGGTTTGTTGATGACATCTCAGGTGCAGGCAGACGGCGAGCTCACCACTGCAGGATTCACAAGTGACGTCGAAGAGGCGTCTGCGATTGCGATCAAGATTCGCGCGCTTCTTGATGAGGGCATAGACGCCCGCACTATCGCCGTGCTCGTACGCCTCAATGCATTGACCGTCGCTTTAGAGCGCGCTTTCGACCAGCTCTCTGTGCCGTATGTCATGCGCGGTGCGACCAAGTTCTTCGATCGGCGCGAAGTCAAGCAAGTGCTGCTCGCATTGCGCGCGGAGTCGTATTCGCATCAAGAGCAGTCGCTGACCGACGTCGTCACAGAAGCCGCCACACGTTTTGGCTGGTCTGCCGACCCAGGCTCACAGTCGGCCGAGGCGAAATCGACATGGGAAGCGCTGAGTGCGTTGGTGGCCCTTGCCCGCGACGTTGAAGCCGCTGACCCAGCTTCGAGCATCGTCGATTTCTTCGAGGAAGTCGCGCGTCTCACTTTGGCCCAGCACGAGCCAGTTGCGGAAGCTGTCACTATCGCAACCATTCACGCTGCCAAGGGCTTGGAGTGGGACACTGTGTTTCTCCCCGGCCTCAGTGAAACGGTCATGCCATATTTCATGGCGAGCACGGAGGCAGAAGTCGCTGAAGAGCGACGCCTCATGTACGTCGCAATGACGCGCGCCAAGACATCACTGCACTTGTCGTGGCCTGCATCGCGCTCGGGACAGTCGCTTGCACCTTCGCGGTTCTTGGGAGAGCTCGGTGCTGAAGTGACCGCGCCGGTTACGCAGTCTCGCGTTCAAGCGCGAGCGATGGCGCCTGAAATGCGCCTGCTCAATTGCCGCAGCTGTGGCAAAGGCTTGATTTCCGCGCTTGAAACGTCAGTGATGCGCTGCCGCACTTGTCCGGCTCCACATGTTGAGGCTCGAGTAGCAATGCTGAAGGCGTGGCGGGACGAGTACGCGGCGCGCACAGAGCTGCTGCCATGGTTAGTGCTTACCGAGGCATCGATGACGGCGATGGCAGAGGTCGCACCGAAAACGCAGCGCGGGCTGCTGCACATCCAGGGAATGACTGAGTTGAAGTTCGAGGAGTTCGGTCAAGAACTTCTCAACGTCATCAGCCGTTTCGGCCCTATCCCAGAGCAGTAGCTTCGGCAGAAACGGCATTCGACAACTCTGCCGACACGTCTGCAAAGCCGGGCACCCACCGCTCAATTTCGGCGAGCGCTGGAATCGTGCACTCCAGCTGGCTTAAGACACCGATCGAGCCGAGCCACACCCGATGAATCAAGAGATACGACGGCGGCAGATTAATCTTGAAGCCGATGGTGAACTCGGGCTTGCGCGGGTCATTGATGCGAGCGAACTGCTCTCGCATCCAGTCGCGGCTAAACGAGAAGTACTCGCTCTCGGCCGGCTCAGTGAATGGCGCGAGGTAATCATGAAGTTGCTGAGCATCGACATCGATGCCCGGCAAGATGAAGCCTTCGCGCCGCAGCCCATCGACCACCTCTTGGGCGTTGTTGTTCATCGAGATGCGCAGCAGTCGGCCCATCGCGTGTGGTAATCCGTCTGGCAGCTCAGCGACTGCGCCGAAATCCAAAACGCCGAGCTTGTTGTCCGGAGTGACTCGGAAGTTGCCTGGGTGCGGATCGGCATGCAGTAACCCGCAGCGCGACGGCGCTGAGAGTAGGAAACGTTCGTACTGCAACCCGATGCGGTTGCGCTCTTCGGCCGTGCCGTGGTTGATCTTTGAGGTAAGCGAGACGCTCTCAAGCCACTCAGTGACGAGCACTGACGGCGAGCTGAATACGACGTTGGGAATCTGCACATCTGGGTCGTTCGCGAACGCCTCAGCGAATCGCTGCTGAGATCGGGCCTCGCGTTCGTAGTCGAGTTCTTCCACCATGCGATTCTTGAGCTCATCAAGAATCGGGTCGATGTCCATGCCGGGGGCGATGAGGCTCATCATTTTCGCAAACCGGCTGGCCTGTGCGATGTCGGCATTCAGCGCCTTCGCAGCGCCTGGATACTGAACTTTGACGGCTACTCGTCTGCCGTCGTGCCACACGGCGCGGTGCACTTGGCCGATCGAGGCCGCATGTGCAGGCTGCAGGTTGAAGTGAATGAACTTGGATTCCCAATCCTCACCGATGCCACGCACGAGTGCCGCACGCATCACTGCTTCGGGCATGGGCGGCGCTGAATCTTGGAGCTGATTAAGCGTGGCTCGATAAGGCTCAGCGATTTCTTCAGGCAGCGCTGCTTCGAAGATCGAGAGTGCTTGGCCCATTTTGAGGGCTCCGCCTTTGAGTTCGCCGAGAATGCTGAACAGTTGCTCGGCGGTTTTGATTTGGAGTTCGACCGCGACGTCCTCAGCGGAGGTCCCGAGAACTCGCTTCGTGAGGCCGGCAGCCTGGCGCAAGGCGAATGTCGTCGGCAGCGCCGCCAACTTGGCAGCACGCAAGAGCGGGTTTTCGGGAAGCGCTGTCATGCCTCAATTGTTTCGCTAAACCGCGTGCGTCACCTCTTGAAAATCGTTGCAATGACACGTCGCCTCAGTCACCCACGCGCGTTGTTGCCACGCTGGCGTTGGGGGAAAGAGTTCGAACGAGTTGTGATCGAGTCCGTGCGTCGCGTCGGTATCTACAAGCTCCAAGATCCACGCCATCGCGGATCCGACGAAAGCGTCACGAAACGCATCAGCGAGCACAGGTGGTGCGAGGTCTGCACCCGCGAGTTGCACGTGTCGATAACTCCAATCGGCATCGGCCTTGGTGCGGGTGATGTCGAGGCAGCCGGGGCATACGCCGCCGGCCGCATTGAGCAGCGGCCCCACCGACATTCGGCGCTGGTGCACCGTGAGTGGCAACACGAGTGAACCGTCATACGTGACGGAGAGTTCGCTCGCTGCATACGTTTGATTAACCACAACGACGAGATGCGGGGAAGCGAGCGGCTCTGAGAGTTCTGACCACCTCATTCCAACCGTGTCTGGGGTGAGCCCCACGGCGAGACAGTCGTCGAGTCTGATCTTGCGCTCGCTGCCCGCCGCCCAGCCCGTAGTCAGTCCAGCAGTGACGCACGCGTGATGCAGCTGCGCAGCGACTGAACCGATTCCCACGACGAGAATTCGGAAGTTGTCTCGCTTGGCCAGAGCGCTCGACTCAACGTTGCCGCGAGCCCGAGCGAGGTGGCGCACATTCCGAATCGCCGCATGAGCAATTAGGGGAGTGGCAACCACTTCCACTTCGTGAATGTGACCGGCGGCTGCGAGTGAGATGAGGAAACTGCGTACGTCGGCGGCGCTCAGTCCCATCGCCTGTCCTGACTGCAACAGTCCGTGGGCTGAGTGTGAGCCGTCGAGTAACTGCGTCAGCGTTGAAAACTGCGTCGCGTTGTTGCTCACCTCCACGGCCGAGGAGGCTTGATCGTCTACGTGCCCTACGACGAAGTTGCCGTTGGTTCGCCACCACTGTGGCACCGATGGGTCGATTCGAACGCGCAGCCAGCCGAGAGGTTCCATGAGGCGAGCCTGCCGAGCGAACCTCTCGTGCGGCTCACATCAGCCTCTCAATTCAGTGCCAATATGCCGAAATATATGGACTTATCGGACACATCGAGCGTGGCAGCGAAGAAATTCGTGCGTTTCGCGGTAAGTTTCCCACGCTCAGATGGCCTGGGCATGGGCGAACACCATGAGGGTGGCGCCATTTCCAAATTTGGAGGAACCGTGGCTGATACCGTTCAGGGCACCCCATACTGTGTCAAGTGCAAGGCCAAGACCGAACCAATGACCCTCACTGTTGAGGTCAACGAGAAGACCCAGCGTCGTTCAGGCAAGGGCACCTGCCCAACCTGCGGCACCAAGGTCAACCTGATCCTTGGCAAGGCATAAATAACCTCGTCTTGACGGCCAGTTCTCAGCTCTGCTGGGGACTGGCCGTTTTGCATATCATCTCGATGCTGCCGGTCATCACAACTTCACGATGGGTTGTGGACAAGTCTGTGGGCAACTCGCCGAAAAACCGCGTGTCGCGTGTGGGCAAGTCTGTGGATGGAATTGGGCGGGTTGTGGATAAGAAGCAGTCTCGTGAGGGAAACCGCCATCAACTCTGTGGATTTCCGACTGTTATGAACTTGTTTCACGCAGCGGGAGAAGAGTCGTCGCTGTGTGTAACTAGCC
>JBDLPZ010000224.1:0-3235 GCA_039800825.1 Actinomycetota bacterium | reverse complement strand
GAGCCGTAGGCGTGATCAAAGCGATCAAGGAATTGCTGCTGCGACAAGTGATATTCCTGCGTGCCAATCGTCTCAATGACATAGGTCGCAAGCAGCGAGCCAATCTGGGCACAACGCTCTAAACCGACACCCCACGCCAGGCCGGCGAGGAAGCCGGCGCGATAAGCGTCGCCAACACCTGTCGGATCGAGAATTGCTTCTTCGGCCGCTACGGGAACTTCGATAGTCGTTCCGTCCTGAAGTTCAATCCGAGAACCGTCCGCGCCGAGAGTCGTGACGCGCACACCCACGCGCTTGGCAATTTCTGCCTTCGACCAGCCGGTCTTCTGCTCAATCAACGACGCCTCGTAGTCGTTGGTGAACAAGTAAGCAGCACCATCGATGAGCGCCTTGATGTCTTCACCTTCCATGCGAGCAAGTTGCTGCGATGGGTCGGCGACAAATGGGATTGCGCGGAAACGGCACTCATCAGTGTGACGAAGCATCGCTTCGGGATCGTTCGGTCCAACGAGAACCAGATCAAGTCCACCAACTCGCGCGGCCACTGGATTGAGTTCGATGTCACGCGCCTCACTCATCGCACCCGGGTAGAACGACGCAAGCTGATTCGCTTCGTCATCAGTGGTGCAAATAAACCGGGCGGTATGGCGAGTATCCGAAACGTGCACGGAATGCGTATCGACGTTATGTCGCTCTAGCCACGATCGGTAATCCACGAAGTCAGCTCCTACGGCGCCAACCAAAATGGGCTTCAGGCCGAGCATGCCCATTCCGAAACAAATGTTGGGAGCAACGCCACCGCGGCGAACCTCAAGGTCCTCGACGAGGAAAGACAACGAGATTCGGTCGAGCTTGCCTTCGACGAACGAATCCCTAAATCGGCCTGGAAATCGCATCAGATGGTCAGTCGCGATAGAACCGGTGATGGCGATTTTCATGGATACCCTCTCGAGGACACTACGTGAGAGCTCTGCGTAAGAACTCGGGGCAAAACCTATCGGCAGCCCGCGCTGCACAGGCGGCACAACACAAAAGAGCCCGCACCACGAGGGTGCGGGCTCTTCAGAAAGTGAGTGTTAGCAGAATGACTTGCCACAACCGCAACCGCTGGTTGCGTTTGGATTCTCAATCTTGAAGCCTGATTCGTTGATGCTGTCCACGAAATCGATGACTGCGCCATTGACGTACTCGGAGCTCAAGCGGTCGACCACAACGTTCACGCCGCCGAATTCCTTGACGATGTCACCTTCGAGGGTGCTGTTGTCGAAAAACAAGTCGTACTGGAAGCCTGCACAGCCGCCTGGCTTGACTGCAACGCGCAAAGCGAGCGCGGTGTCGCCTTCTGCGTCGATGAGAGCCTTGACCTTCGATGCGGCTGCATCAGTAAGGACCAATCCTGCGGTGACGGTTTCGGTGATTTCCATGGGGTCTCCATCGTTTGTTCGAGATGCTGAGTTTAACGCAAGTGGCGCTTAAAGCATTCCCAAACGCGTTAACGACCCCAAGTTCGAGCTACGCGAGCCATAGCCGACTTCACAGCTGCAATCGAGTCGAACATTGCGCTCTCCTCGCCCACCATCTCTGAAAGGGAGTACACACCATGGATGCCGATGGTCTGCCACTCTCTGCGACCAAGATCTACGCGGCCAGCGACAACCACTACTGGCACGCCCACTGCCAACGCGGCTCTGCCGATGCCGTCCACAACTTTGCCTGAGAGTGACTGGTAGTCGAAAGAACCTTCGCCGGTAATGACCAAGTCGGCAGACTCAAGCTGTTGCGCCAGACCGCTCATTTCAATGATTCGACTGATGCCGGCGCTACGGGCGGCGCCGAGGTGTAGGAGCGCGAAACCCAATCCGCCTGCGGCCCCTGCACCCAGCGCGACAGCAGCACTCTTGCCGTCAGGCCGACGTCCGATGACATTTGCGAAATGTTCGAGCGCACCCTCGAGCTGCATCACTGCGGCAGTGTCTGCTCCTTTTTGAGGCGCGTACGTATTGGTCGCTCCCCTGATGCCCAGCAGCGGATTGTCGACGTCCGTCGCGATTTCGATTTCGACGCCGCGAAGCCGCTCGATCGTGGCGTTGAGATTGATTGAATGAACATGCTTCAGCGCAAGTCCACCATTAGCCAAAAAATGGGTGACGTCGGAACCGCCCTCATCAGCCGCGGTTGCACCTAACGCCGCCAACAATCCAGCGCCTGCATCGTTAGTGGAACTGCCTCCGAGACCGATCACAATCTTTCGCGCGCCAGCAGCAAGAGCTGAGTCGATCAGCTGGCCTACGCCGTATGTCGAGGTGTAGCGCGGATCGCGGTCTGAGGCTGCGAGTAGGTGGAGTCCGCACGCCTGTGCAGATTCGATATAGGCCGTGTCACCGACCATCAGATACGAGGCGCTGACGGGCAACCCCATTGGATCGACCACCTCAACCGAGGTCAGCACACCACTTAACGCGCTTGCCAGCGCATCTACGAAACCAGGTCCGCCGTCTGACAGTGGCACGAGCGCCACCTCGTCATCAGGGCGCGCTGCGAGCCACCCAACTCGCATTGCCTCGGCCGCTTCGGCAGCCGACATCGTCCCAGTGAAGGAGTCGGGGCACATGATTACTCGCACTGGAGAAACGTATGACATGCCAGCGTGGCAAACTTCGGGTGTGACCAGCACCTTCCAAGAGCCTTCCGGCACTGCGTTGACATCCTTGCTCCTCGGGCGCCAGAGCGATCTGACGAGTGAGCGTGGGGTGAGCTGCCCTGGCGACTTCCCTGCGGCTAGCGATCCTGACTTGGTGGATCGTGCCCGTGCCGCCAAGGCCGCCTTGGGAAATCGAGTGTTTGTTCTCGGACACCACTATCAGCGCGACGAAATCATTGAATTCGCTGATGTGACTGGCGACTCTTTCAAATTGGCACAGAGTGCCGCTGCTCGACCAGACGCTGAATTCATCGTTTTTTGCGGCGTTCACTTCATGGCCGAGAGCGCCGATATCCTGACGAGTGAGAATCAGCAGGTGTTGCTTCCTGACCTCGCGGCGGGTTGCTCAATGGCGGACATGGCCAACGCCGAGCAGGTCAACGCTGCGTGGGCATGGTTTGAACAAATCGGCATCGCCACCGACATCACACCTATTACTTACATGAATTCCACTGCCGCGATTAAGGCATTCACCGGAGAACATGATGGCACTGTCTGCACATCGTCCAATGCAGAACGCGCCATGTCATGGGC
>JBDLPZ010000223.1:0-6206 GCA_039800825.1 Actinomycetota bacterium | reverse complement strand
TTCATCGCCGTGGAGCGCCGTGTGGCCGATGCTCGAGATGATGAACATCAAGACCACGCCAGCGAGAGTCGCGATCATGGTTGCCCTCGACGGATGCTTCGCATGCGCTTCAGGCAAGATGTGTGACGTCGCGAGGTAGATCAAGAAGCCAGCGAAGAGCGCGAGATAGAGCGCGACGATGTTTTCGTCGAACGCCACCCAGGTGCCGAGGAATGCGCCAGAAACGCGAGCCAAGCCATCGAGTGAAAGCAGCTGAATGGCGCGGCGACGCGCGGTGTGTCCTTGGAGGAGTAGCGAGACGGTGTTGAGGCCGTCCGAAAATGCGTGAGCGAACACTGCGACCGTTACGACTGCACCGAATGCCACATCGACCTGGAAAGCCAGACCCATTGCGACGCCGTCGAGGAATACGTGGCCTACGAGGGCGACCGCGCCGAGCACGCCGGTGGTGCCGTGGCTGTGATCGTGGTCGTGTCCGTAGTCGCTCTCGGCCGGTTCGTGCGCGCCCATCGCGCGTTCAGCGAAGTGCAGGCTCAGAAAGCCGGTCACCAGCGCGATCGAGACCCACTGGATGCCGAGAAACTCAGAAGTGCCGATCGAGAAGACCTCGGGCAGGAGATCGAAGGTGACCATGCCGAGCAATAATCCAGCGGACAAACCAAGGATGACGTGACGGCGGTCGCGTGAGCGCAAGGCGATCGTGCCGCCGAGAGCGGTAGCGCCAGACATCAGGAGGGCAAGCAAAATGGCCATGCCCCGAGCCTAAACGCTAATGGGAATTATTGCCAATAAGGGTTGTTTACGCGCGGCCAGCCATGCGGCTCACTGCGTAGCCCACGACCACGAACAAAAGGATCGCTCGCATCAGCTTGGCGCTAGGGGTGAGCAATTGCCAGCTCAGAGCAATGAGCCAGCCCAGAGCGAGTCCCAAGAGCAGCAGGAAGATTCCACCCAGTACGCCATTGGAAAGAAAGAGGCCAAGGAGCAGCAGCACGAGTGTGAACAGCGGGAACACATATCGCGGCAGCGCATGAATGCGGAGCAGGAGTGGCGCTGACCAGACGTGCAACTTTGAGGGCTTGGCCTGTTTCATGGGCAGATGGTGTCACACGGCTGGCACAATCACGACATGCTCGTCATCACAAAACACAGAGTCGCGCAGTCAGAACTGCGCGAGTGGCTCGAGATCGCTAAGTCGGCGATCGCGCCCTTGGCGTCGCGACCAGGTTGTGGCGGAGTGCGCATTGGCTTGGCCACCGATGAGCCAGATCTCATTGCGATTGTGAGCCAGTGGGAATCCGTCGGCGCCTACCGCAAAGCTCTGAGCAACTTCGAAGTCAAGGCGCAGTCAATCCCATTCCTGTCGACAGCGATTGATGAATCGTCTGCATTCGAAGTTGTGTACGAAAACGTCGATGGAGAAATCACGGAGCATGACCCTGCAAGAGCCTGGGATGCCGATTCGGTGGCGCTCGGTGAAGCAGCCGGCGAATACATCGCTCATCGAATCGAGCACTAATGGCACGCGATTTCGTCGATGACATCGATGCGGGGCGAAAACTGGCCGCCGTCATAACAGGTGAGTTTGATGTGGTTGTGGCTGTGCTGCCGACGTGTGATCGTCTCGGTGCCGAAGTCGCGAGCGCGTTGAACGTGCCGATGATGTCGGTCGAGCGGCGATTACACCCTCATAGCGATGTGCC
The DNA here is from genome assembly GCA_039800825.1 of Actinomycetota bacterium. Classification (GTDB taxonomy): domain Bacteria; phylum Actinomycetota; class Actinomycetes; order S36-B12; family UBA5976; genus JAFMIT01. Next base: position 4,503 of record JBDLPZ010000223.1, on the reverse strand, counting down.
GGTGACGATCGGGCTGGAGAACTTGAGCGCACACCTCACTGACCGCCTCTTGGTGGTCGATGATGCAGTCGAGTCTGGCCGCACGTCGATTGCGATTGGACAAGCGCTCCGGGCTGCTGGCTACGAAAACGTGACACTGGCAGTGCCAGTGTGCCCTCGAGACAGTGAGCCAAGTGTGCGCCCCTATTTCGACGACATCATCGCTGTTGTACGGCCCTTGATGCGCCGCTCGCTCTCGTGGCACTACGACGTTGTGCCTGGCAACGGCTAACATCCGCCCTGAGCATGCCCAATTGGGTGTACCGCCGACAGCCAGCCGGAGTGGAGGATTCCCATGGCAACAGACCGCGTAGATGCGATCGTTAACCTTTCAAAGCGTCGTGGCTTTGTTTATCCGTCATCAGAAATTTATGGTGGCACGCGCAGTGCTTGGGACTACGGCCCCTTGGGCGTTGAACTCAAAGAAAACATCCGCCGTCAGTGGTGGCAGAACATGGTGCGCAGCCGCGACGACGTCGTCGGGCTCGACTCATCAGTGATTCTCGCGCCGCAGGTCTGGGTTGCCTCTGGCCACGTCAACGCTTTCGTTGATCCTCTGACCGAATGCAAGAAGTGCCACAAGCGCTGGCGTGCAGATCAGCTCACCGATGCTTACGAAGAGAAGCACGGCAAGGCGCCAGAGAACGCTCTTGCAGACATCGTGTGCTCTAACTGTGGCACTCGCGGTGACTTCACTGAGCCACGTGACTTCAACGGCATGTTGCGCACCAGCGTAGGTCCAGTGGATGACGCTGCCGCTATGCACTACTTGCGTCCAGAAACCGCACAGGGCATTTTCGTCAACTACCTCAACGTTGCTAACTCATCGCGAAAGAAGCCTCCGTTTGGTATTGGCCAGACAGGCAAGTCTTTCCGCAACGAAATCACGCCAGGTAACTTCATTTTCCGTACTCGTGAATTCGAGCAGATGGAAATGGAATTCTTCGTTAAGCCAGGAAGCGACGAAGAATGGCATGACTACTGGTTGCAGTACCGCTGGGATTGGTATGTCGGTCTCGGAATGAACCCAGACAACATGCGCATGTTTGAGCATCCCAAAGAGAAGCTCAGCCATTACTCAAAGCGCACTGTCGACATCGAATACAAGTTTGAGTTTGCTGGCTCTACGTGGGCAGAACTCGAAGGCGTTGCCAACCGCACTGACTTCGACTTGCGTACGCACTCAGAGCACTCAGGCAAGGACCTGTCATTCTTCGACCAGGAAACCGGCGAGCGCTGGACTCCATACGTCATCGAACCTGCGGCGGGCCTGACCCGCTGCGTGCTCGCCTTCTTGCTCGATGCTTACGCTGAAGATGAGGCGCCGAACACCAAGGGTGGTGTCGATGTTCGCCAGCTCTTGCGTCTCGACCCACGCCTAGCTCCAGTGAAGGCCGCTGTGCTTCCGCTGTCGCGTAATGCTGACTTGTCGCCGAAGGCCAACGATCTTGCTGCCGAACTGCGCAAGACGTGGAATGTCGAATTCGATGATTCAGGTGCAATCGGTCGCCGCTACCGTCGTCAAGACGAAATTGGTACGCCTTTCTGCATTACCGTCGACTTCGAAACTCTCGAAGACAACGCAGTGACTATCCGTGAACGCGACACGATGTCCCAGACCCGTGTGGCTCTTGATCAGGTGCGCTCGTACCTGTCTGACAAGTTGCCTGCTTTCTAAGTCGTGTCACATCCACTTCTGATCGGTGAGCGTCCGGCGGTAGTGCTAGCCCCAATGGCCGGCATTACCAACCGGGCGTACCGACAGTTGTGCCGCGAAGCTTCTGCTGAGCTGTACCCAGCGGGGGGAGCGGCGCTGTATGTGTCAGAGATGATCACCTCGCGCGCTTTGATTGAACGTGACGCCGAGACGCTTCGGATGACGCAGTTTGGTGATTTCGAATCGCCACGCAGCATTCAGCTCTATGGCGTGGATCCCGACATTGTCGGCGCAGCAGTCAAAATGATTGTTGACGAAAATCGCGCTGATCACATCGATCTCAACATGGGCTGCCCAGTACCGAAGGTCACTAAAAAGGGCGGCGGCTCCGCGCTTCCGTGGAAGCGAGATCTCTTCCGCGCAATCATTCGCTCGGCCGTCAAGAACGCTCATGGCGAAGTTCCGATCACGGTGAAGATGCGCAAAGGCATCGACCACGATCACCTCACGTATATCGATGCTGGTGTAGCAGCAGCAGAAGAAGGCGTCGCGTGGGTTGCTCTTCACGGCCGCACTGCGATTGACCTGTACAGCGGGCAGGCCGACTGGTCGGCGATCAAGCATCTCAAGGACACGCTGCGTCCGCTCGGTGTGCCTGTGCTTGGTAACGGCGATGTGTGGGGCGGCGCAGATGCGGCGCGCATGTTGGCGGAGACCGACTGCGACGGTGTCGTGATCGGTCGTGGCTGCCTTGGTCGTCCGTGGATGTTTGGTCAGGTATCAGCAGCACTCGATGGGGCGCCGATTCCTCCTAATCCGCATTCGAATGACGTTTTTCGAATCATGGTTCGTCACGCCGAACTGCTCGTGGACTTCGTTGGTGATGAGACCCACGGTTGCCGTGAAATGCGCAAACACATGGCTTGGTACACCAAGGGTTTCCGCGTCGGCGGCGAAACCCGTCACGCGTTGGCGATGATTTCGTCGATTGCTGAGCTCGAACAGTTGCTCAGCACAGTTGAGCCGCAGGCGTATCCCGACTTCGTTGCTGAAGGCCCTCGCGGTCGCACGTCAGGTGCAAAAGCAGTGGCACTTCCTGACGGTTGGCTCGATTCATGTGAACTTGGCGTCGGTTACGACATGTCTGATGCTGAGATCGGTGTCAGCGGCGGCTAGTACTTTCGCCGAACTATTTCTGCCAAGACCAATAACCTTGGCTCGCTACCTGAGGAGGTGCGATGTTCTTTCTCTTCCGAGTGATTCGTCGTGCCATTGGGTCATTGATTTCTTTGGTCTTGCTCGCGGGACTTCTGCTTGTTGGCTACGTCTATTACACCGGCGGCCAGGACCAGCGCACGCCTACTGACGCCATCGTGGTGCTCGGCGCATCACAGTTCGACGGCGAACCAAGTCCAGTGTTCGCCAACCGCCTCGATCACTCACTCGATTTGATCTTGCATGACGTCGCCCCTGTCATCATCACTGTCGGTGGCAAGCAGCCCGGTGACCGATTCACTGAAGCTTCTGCTGGTCGCAACTACCTGATCGACTCAGGTCTCCTGCCTGACCAGGTGATTGCTATTCCTACTGGCGGCGACACACTCGAATCTATGACCGCGGTGCAGGTGCTGCTCAAGAAGCGCGGTTGGGATCACATCACCGTCGTATCTGATCCAGCGCATGTTGCTCGCATCAAGATCATCGCGGGGAATCTCGGCATCACTTCTGAGTCTTCACCGACTGAGATTGGTCCGGGCACTGAGATCACGACCGACTACATCATCCGCGAAGTCGGCGGCATCCTTCATTTCTTGGTGATTGACCGCTGGAGTGTGAGTTCATGACTCAGTCATGGGCACGCGGCGATGATCTGCTCTCGCCAGGCTATTCGCCAGCTGATGAATCGCGTTGGGTTGACGAAGCGCCGAAGCGAAACGACCGCACAGCATTTGCTCGTGACCGCGCCCGCATCTTGCACTCGGCCGCGCTTCGACGACTTGCGGCCAAGACGCAGGTCATGGCCGCGGGAACGGCAGACTTTCCGCGCACCCGGCTGACGCACACTCTCGAGGTTGCGCAGATTGGTCGCGAACTCGGTGCATCACTCGGCTGCGACCCTGACCTTGTCGAAGTTGGTTGTTTGGCACACGACCTTGGTCATCCGCCGTTTGGTCACAACGGCGAAGCTGCACTCGCAGAGATCGCGAAGGACGCCGGCGGATTCGAAGGCAACGCACAGACTTTGCGTGTGCTCGCTCGCCTTGAGGCGAAAACTTTTGATGCGAGCGGCGCTTCGGTCGGACTTAATCTGACGCGTGCCGGTCTCGACAGTGCCATTAAGTATCCGTGGGCACGCCGCTCCGATACTCCCAAGTTTGGGTACTACGCCGACGACGAAGCTGTCTTTCGTTGGGCGCGCGAAGGTGCCATCGAAGGTCGAAAGTGTTTTGAGGCTCAGGTCATGGACTGGGCTGACGACGTCGCTTACTCAGTGCACGACGTCGAAGACGCTGTCGTCGGTGGTCATCTCAACTTTGCAGTGTTGAACTCTGTCTATGAGCGCGAAGCGATCGTCGCCCTGGCTGCCGCTACGTATACCGGTGCAGAACCGGCCGCGATTGAAGCGGCGATCGATCGGCTCACCGCTTTGTCGTATTGGCCGACTGGCTTCGATGGCTCTCTCGGCGCGCTCGCAGCCTTGAAGAACTTGACCAGCCAGCTCATTGGCAGATTCTGTGGGGGAGCGCAGTCTCTGACTCGAGAGCGTTTCGGCGACGGTCTGCTCACTCGCTACAACGCCGAGCTGC
>JBDLPZ010000222.1:0-9633 GCA_039800825.1 Actinomycetota bacterium | reverse complement strand
GCGCGGATCGTCGTTCGAGCGCAGATTTGCGTAGGCCAGTACAGCTGGTTGCGTTTGAGCGCCTGCCATGACGCCCGCCAAACGCGGACCGAAGAGCCCACCGAACAAGCGACCGATTGTGAGATGACCAATAGCGGTGACTGCCGTGACGACAAGACCAACCACCAGTAGTCGCCAGCCGGTGGGAGTAACAATCGCATCGGCCAGGGCCGAGCCTGAGTTTGAGCCGGCATAGGCCAAGAACAGCATCATGCCGAGGTGATTGAGAGTAGCCGAGGCTGAGCTCGGCAAGGTCCAGAGAATCGAACCAGTGCGACCCACGCGTCCAAGGCACAGGCCGACTACCAGCGGACCACCGGCCATGCCGAGAGCGAACTGACCGCCGCCAGGGATCGGGAACTCCAATAGGCCCAGCAGAACACCGAGCGCCAAACCAAGAGCCAGTGCCGTCAACGAGAAGGCCTGAGCGCCTTTCTCAGAGTCACCGAAAAACTTCGCTACCTCTTTGAGTTTGGCTGGCGCAGCGACGACGCGAACGCGGTCACCGATTTGAAGAGTTAAGTCGTCAGTCGCGAGCAAGTCCACATCGCCACGACGAACGCGGGTGGCAGTAGCGCCGAACTTCCGAGTCAGTCTCAAGTCAGCGAGGGGAATGCCACAGGCGGCTGCGTTGGACACTGCGATTCGGCGGTAGTCCAGTGCAGAGCGATCGAGCGTCAGTGCGACCGTCGAGAGGTGACCGACGTCTTTGACGAACTCATCAATGCGCTCGACATTGCCCACGACAGTGACGATGTCGCCAGGAACCGGCACCGCAGAGTCGGTCGCGAGATCGACGACGCCTGGATGCCCTGGGCGATCGCCACGCATGATGCGAGAGAACACCAACTGGTGGTCGTACTTCTCAGAGAGTGTCTCGAGATCGGGCAGGTTTTCTGCCTCGATACGTACGGTCGCGGTGTCGAGTTCGGGAACCACTGCTTCTTCTTCGAGCTCAGTCATTGCCGAACGCGGTGCAGTGCTCTTGAGCGCGAACATGGCACCGATCAACATGCCGAGCACGCCGAACAGGTAGGTCACTGAGTAGCCGACCGTAGGGAGGTCGGAATTCCACATCTGCGTAGCCGCTGCGAGGGCTGGGGTATTGGTGAGAGCGCCTGCATAAATGCCAGAAAGCAACGGACCTTCGAGTCCCATGGCATGAGCGACACCGACCGTCACACCAGCGGCCACGGTCAGAGTGGCGATGATGGCAATCAGCGCTTTGCCGCCGCTGCGCAGGGCATTGAAGAACGACGGGCCGGCACCGATGCCGACAACGAAAGCGAAAATGGCGAGACCGAAGACGCCGACCTCGCGCGAAATCTTCAATCGCTCATCGAAGGCAGAGAATGCCAACGCCGTGAACAAGACAGCAGCAGGCCCCAGCGAGAATGAACGGATCTTGAGAGCTCCGATGGCTCCACCGACAGCCAGCAGTAGGGCAAGTAGAAGAAGTGGCTCTTCCGCGGCAGCATCGGCTAGGCCGTGAAAGATATCGAGGACGTTCACGAAGATCACTCTCTAGTGCGCAGGTGGATTCGGTCACTCGCCATTGAGCTAGACCCAGATTACCGTGCTGCGCATTGACAGGGACGTGACTTTGGGCCCTTCGAAGTCGGGTCTTTAGACATTGCCGAGGTGCTCAGAACTGAGCGCATAATCGCGACGTGAAGCAGAAGCCTTCGTACTGGATTAACAGTGTCGATCATGCTCTGGCATTAGCCGTTGCGCTTCATGTTGAGGGGCCGATGAGCGTCACCCATGCTGCGGCTCGACTCGATGTCGCGACCTCTACTGCCCATCGCTTGTTGTCGATGCTCGTTTATCGCGATTTCGCGATTCAGGATGAACACCGGATCTATCACGCGGGTCCGATGCTCTCTCTCGGACCGATCGAAACCGAAAATAGCGCCCACTTACGCGATGTTGCGCTGCCACACTTGCGGCGACTCGCGAATTGCGTGGGCGAGTCGGCATTCTTAATGATTCTGACAGGCGCCCACAGTCGTTTCTTGGCGAGCGCCGAAGCATCAAAGCCAAACAAGATTGCCAATCGTGACGGGATGATCTTGCCGGCGCATGCGACATCAGCTGGGCTTGCGATGCTTGCAGAATTAAGCCCGGCTCAACTGGAGAAGCTCTACTCCCCCTCAAGTCTGGTTCATCTCCAAGGTCAATTGCCCACCGTGTCTGCGATGTCGGCACAGCTTCACCTCATTCGTGAACGCGGCTACGCACTGGCAGCTGAGCAAGCCGAACCGGGCGTAACGGCAGTTGGGTGCGTGCTGAGATGGCCAGGCTCACAGTTACATTGCGGCCTTTCGGTGGCCGCACCGTCGTCGAGATTCCACGATCTCGATCTCGAAGCGAGCGTACGGGCACTGTCACGTACAGCGCGTGCGATTGAGAAAGATCTCACCAAGCACTCAACGCATCTTGCGAGTTAGTCCAAACCTTGTATACAAAGCGAAGAGTCCCCCAGACCGAAGTCTGAGGGACTCTTCACTGTGTGAGCGATTAGCTGCAACCGCTGGTGCTGCCGCAACCTTCGCAGGCGTAGCAAGAACCCGATGGGCGCATCTTGATACCGCAGGTCATGCACAGTGGTGCGTCGCTGACCTTGCCGGTGATCGCTTCAAGAAGTTCAGCTGACGAGTGAGCACTGTCGGTGGTGTGGATCGCGACAGAGACAGCCTGAGCAGCTGGAGCTTCGATTTCGAGTTCTTCGGTGACAGCCGCAATAACTTCAGCAGTCGGAGCTGGTGCTGCGTCGTAGCCAGAGACCTGAGCAGCACGCTCTTCAGCAGTGAAGATACCGAGAGCTGAGCGCTTCTCGAATGGCAGGTAATCCAGCGCCAAACGGCGGAAGATGTAGTCCATGATCGACTGTGCCATGCGGATGTCTGCATCGTCGGTCAGGCCTGCTGGCTCGAAGCGCATGTTGGTGAACTTCGAAACGAATGCCTCGAGCGGAACGCCGTACTGCAGCGCAATCGAGATTGCGATCGAGAAGGCATCCATCACACCAGCGAGGGTTGAACCCTGCTTGCCGAGCTTGAGGAAGACCTCGCCGAGAGCGCCGTCTTCGAATGAACCGGCAGTGAGGTAACCCTCTGCGCCGCCCACCGAGAACGAGACAGTCTGCGACAAACGCTTCTTTGGCATGCGCTTGCGGGTTGGCTGAGCAATCGCAACCGGTGCTGGAGCTTCGACCTTCTTGGCCTTGGCATCTGACAGCGGCTGACCGACCTTGCAGTTGTCGCGGTAGATAGCCAGAGCCTTGACGCCCATCTTCCAAGCCTGGAAGTAGATCTCTTCGACTTCTTCAACGGTTGCCGATTCAGGCATGTTGACGGTCTTAGAGATTGCGCCCGAGAGGAATGGCTGGCAAGCAGCCATCATGCGCACGTGACCCATTGGGGTGATGGCGCGCTCGCCCATTGCGCAGTCGAAGATTGGGTAGTGCTCTGGCTTGAGGCCAGGAGCATCCACCACGTGACCGTGGTTCGAGATGTACTCGACGATCGCTTCGATGGTTTCGTCTGCGTAGCCCAGCTTGTGCAGAGCCTTTGGAATCGTCTGGTTGACGATCTGCATAGAACCGCCGCCGACGAGCTTCTTGAACTTGACCAAGGAGAAGTCAGGCTCGATACCCGTGGTGTCGCAGTCCATCATGAAGCCGATGGTGCCGGTAGGTGCGAGCACAGAAGCCTGTGCGTTGCGCCAGCCGTTCTTTTCACCAATCTTGATGCCATCTGCCCACTGCTTCGAAGCCAAGCGCAGAACGTCTGAATCCAAGCTGCTGACGGAACGAACTGCATCAGTAGCAGCCGCATGCTTGCGCATGACGCGCTGGTGAGCTGAAGCGTTACGTGCGTAACCTTCGTAAGCACCCACGACGCCAGCGAGTTCTGCTGAACGCTTGTACGCAGTGCCAGTCATCAGGCTGGTGATCGCAGCTGCAAGAGCGCGGCCACCTTCTGAGTCGTAAGGCAAGCCGGTCGCCATGAGAAGCGCACCGAGGTTTGCGTAACCGATACCAAGCTGGCGGTACTTGCGGGTGGTGTCACCGATTGGCTCGGTTGGGAAGTCTGCGAAGCAGATCGAGATGTCCATTGCCGTAATGATGAACTCGACTGACTTCTGGAACTTCGCGGCATCGAAGGTGTCATCGTCCTTGAGGAACTTCAACAGGTTCAATGATGCGAGGTTGCATGAAGAGTTGTCGAGTGACATGTACTCAGAGCATGGGTTAGACGCGGTGATGCGGCCAGTCTCTGGGTTGGTGTGCCAGTCGTTGATGGTGTCGTCGTACTGGATACCTGGGTCAGCACATGCCCACGCTGCTTCATTGATCTTGCGGAAAAGCTTGCGAGCATCGACCTTCTCGATGATTTCGCCAGTCGCACGGGCACGAAGACCGAATTCGGTGCCGTTTTCGACTGCCTGCATGAATTCATCGGTAACGCGAACAGAGTTGTTTGCGTTCTGGTACTGGACGCTGATGATGTCCTTGCCGCCGAGGTCCATGTCGAAGCCAGCATCGCGCAAGACGCGAATCTTTTCTTCTTCGCTGACCTTGGTCTCGATGAATTCTTCGATGTCCGGGTGATCAACATCGAGCACGACCATCTTGGCAGCACGGCGGGTTGCGCCACCTGACTTGATGGTGCCAGCTGATGCGTCGGCGCCGCGCATGAACGACACTGGGCCAGAAGCGGTGCCGCCACTGCCGAGGAGTTCCTTCGATGAACGGATGCGGCTGAGGTTCAAACCAGCGCCGGAACCGCCCTTGAAGATCAGGCCTTCTTCGCGGTACCAGTTAAGGATTGAATCCATCGTGTCATCCACGCTGAGGATGAAGCATGCGCTCACCTGCTGTGGAGATGACGTACCGACGTTGAACCACACTGGCGAGTTGAACGAGAACACCTGATGCAACAGCATCCAGGTGAGTTCGTGCTCGAAGAGTTCTGCGTCAGCTTCGGTTGCGAAGTAACCGTTGTCGCGGCCAGCCTTGGTGTAGGTCAAAACGACGCGATCGATGAGCTGCTTAAGGCTCCATTCGCGGTTCTCTGCACCGACTGCGCCACGGAAGTACTTCGTGGTGACAATCGTCGAAGCGTTCACTGACCAGAAGTCAGGAAATTCCACTCCGCGCTGTTCAAAAACTGTTTCCCCAGTCTTCCAGTTGGTCTGCACCACGTCGCGGCGTTCCCATGTGACTTGGTCATATGGGTGAACACCTTCAGTGGTCCACAAACGCTCTAGTACCAAGCCTGAAGGCTTGGCGGACTTCTTCGCGGTGCCGGTAGCGCCGCTGTTCACCGTTTCGGTCATCGGTGTCTTCACTTTCTTTAGTCGCTTTACTAGCCACTCAATGGGTGCACTGAGCGGTCGTCCGCCGAAGCGGACTTTCGTTGGGGGAAGAGGCGGGGGAAGTGGAGCGGTGCCTTTGGACTCAGAGGAGTTCTAGGACACAAGGGTTGCTTCAGTGCCCGGAGGCGCTGCAGCTCGCGATGCACGAAGCACCGCAATTTCACCTTCGAAGTCGGCGAGCGTCTCAAACGAGCGGTACACCGACGCAAACCGAAGGTATGCGATCTCATCAAGCTCACGCAGCGGTCCGAGGATTGCTAGGCCAACTTGGTGGCTTGGGACTTCGGCCGAGCCATCGGCACGAAGCTTGTCTTCTACTTGCTGAGCCAGCCGAGCGAGGTCATCGTCGTTGACTGGGCGACCTTGGCAGGCCTTGCGGACGCCAGAGATCACCTTCAGGCGGCTGAACGGCTCAACTGCACCCGAACGCTTGGCGATCAGGAGCATCGCGGTCTCGATTGTCGAAAACCGGCGGCTGCACTCTGGGCACTGGCGGCGACGGCGGATTGAGCCGCCATCATCTTGGGTACGCGAATCGATGACACGAGAGTCCTCGTGACGGCAGTATGGACAGTGCATCACGCCTCCTCTGTGGATAACTCGCCCATTTGTGCTACCAAGTCTTCGTTTGCGAAGACTTGCCTGTGGATAATTCAGGATCCGAACCACAGTATGTGGCGGTCATCCCCGTTTGCGACCACTACATGTAGGGGGCGAAAGGTATGCCTCCCCCACAATTAGCGCAAGTAGGAAAGGCGCGACACGCCGAAAAAGATTCGTAACTAGTCAATAACTGGGACGACGAGCGTCTGACCGACGTGTAGAACGCTGCCGGTCGAGAGCGCGTTGAGGCGTTCGATGCGATCAATGGTGGCGCGTGGGTCAGCAGTCGGAGCTACTTCTACCGCGATATCCCAGAGCGTGTCTCCGGATGAGACCGTCACTGTCGTGGTGGCCGCATCAGCGAAGTCATGCGACTGCGATGCCTGCACAACGTTAGAAACCAGCAGAGAAACAAGGTAAAACGCAATCACAGTCACAATCACTGCAACAGCAGCAACAACGCGCTCGCCGCGTCGGGTGAGGCGCACAGCGCCCGTGCTGCGTGCCGCGGTACGTGCAGCACGACCGTTTACAGGGATCCGGTCCAAGGTCATCGTGGCCATCTCTATCTCCTCTGCGATCTGGCATTTTCGAACATCTGTGCTATTTGTAGCACACGGTTGAGACATTCGCCACGCCGAATCGCACAAGTGTTCGGAACAATTGTTCGAAATCCGCTATGGTTTGTCCGTCGGCTGGTGCCGGTGAACGCCGCTCCCCTGCAGCTGCGCTCCCGACACCAACTCCCCCGTGACGGATGCCGCCCGAAGGCGACAACCGAACAATGGCGAGGGGGTCTGACAAAACGTGATCACACGAGCACTGTGGTTACCTGAGCACTACGAGCAAGAGGAGCTTCAATGACTGAGAACGAAACTGGCGCGACCATCCACGAGCTGCCAGAGCGCGCAGAAGGCACGGACAAAGCAGGCGGACTATCGGCACGTCAGAAGCTGTTGCTCAACACCATCATTGAACATGTCGAAACACACGGCTATCCCCCAAGCGTTCGCGACCTCCAGGGCGCGAGCGGACTCGCATCCTCTTCCTCCGTTGCTTATCAATTGCTCGAACTGGAAAAGCGCGGCTTTATTCGTAAGCAATCTGGTTTGGCTCGCGGTATGGAAATTCTTAAGCGTGCCGACGGCTCGCCGCTCGATCTCGCATCTAGCCCGGTCGCTGCGCCCGCGATTGATGATGAACGTCAGACGACGATTCCACTGCTCGGTGAAATCGCAGCAGGTACTGGCTTGCTGGCCGAACAGAATGTCGAGTCATCGATGTCGCTGCCACGCGAACTCACTGGCTTCGGCGACTTGTTCATGCTCAAGGTCCGCGGTGACTCAATGATTAACGCAGGAATTTTCGATGGCGATCTCGTCGTCGTGCGCCAGCAGGCCACCGCCAACAATGGTGACATGGTTGCAGCGCTCATCAATGGCGACGAAGCAACCGTGAAGACCTACAAGAAGTCAGGCAATCAGATTTGGCTGATGCCACACAACCCAGACTTTGCACCGATCGACGGCAATGACTGCAGCGTCATGGGCATTGTTGTCACTGTGCTGCGCAAAGTCTGATCGACTTCAGAGTCTGATCTAACTCAGACCCAGACTTGCCCCAAGTCGGCCAATGGCCGCGGTGGCGGTGTCTGGGTCTGTTGTTTTCCAGAAGTCTGGCATCGACTGCAACAAGAAGCTCGCATAGCCCGCAGTAGCAAGACGCGAGTCGAGTACAGCGACCATGCCGCGGTCTTGCTGAGTACGCAGCAAACGTCCCGCACCCTGTGCCAGCAATAGCGCTGCGCGAGGAACCGCGACTGACCTAAAACCACTTCCACCTGCTCGATCAATGCGCTGCGCCCGAGCGGCATGCAGTGGGTCATCAGGTCGTGGGAATGGAATACGGTCAATGATCACCAGCGAACAAGATTCGCCGGGCACGTCGACGCCTTGCCACAGCGAAACAGTTCCCAACAAAACACTCGTCGTATCGCGAGCGAACTGGCGCACCAAGTCCGCGACGACGTCGCCGCGCTTTTGAACGAGCAATTTCGCATCAAGACCCGCCGCGGGCATGGCGACTTTGAGATGCTCCGCCGCCTTCTCGACTGCACGCCATGATGAGAACAGCGCCAAGGTACGGCCGCCAGCTGCAATCGTCAGGCGCGTGAGTTCAGCGAGCTGCTCATCACTCAGGCCATCACGACCAGGTGGTGGAAGATGCTTAGCGATGTACAAGACGCCCTGACTCGAAGCATCGAACGGCGTGCCGACATCCAGGCTCTCCCAAGAATGCAAGAACCGTGAGGCCTCATCAGCCGCTGCGGGTGCGACCTCGTTGCCGTCTTCGTCCCACTCAGGATCGACGAAGTCGTCTGCATCTGGCTCGTCTGTAAGCCCCTTCTCGGGAGCTACCAGGCCGAGACTGCGAGCGACTGGTTCGAAAGATCCGCCGAGAGTCAGTGTCGCTGACGTCACGACGACCGGCAAGTCACCGAACAAGTTCTCCGACAAGAGCTGGCTCACCACCAGCGGTGCTACTCGAATAATCGGCGCTCGACCCTCGCCACGTTCGAGCCACGCCACGTCGAGGTCTTTGAGCTTAAGCAATCTGGCTGCCACTGTGTTGATCTCAGAGAGTGCGACCTTGGCGATCGACCGGGCTGCCAGCACTTCCGTCTCAGCGTCGGGGTCGGACTTTGAAATCGCAGCAATGTCGGCGAGTGAGTCCGCGACGATGTCTCTAATTGCCGTCAGCGTTGGAACGAGAGCACGCAGACCGACGAAGTAGTCGGCCGCACCTTCGCCCATCTCGGCGACGTCCATCACAATGCGACGAGGGTTGGTACCGCTGAACTCGTCGAGCACCATCCGAAGGTCATGCGCAGCTTCCTCAAGCGCGACCACAAGTTCTGGTCCGACGACCTTGCGGCATTTCACCGCCGCGCGCTCGATATAGAGCGCCGACAGCTCCTCAGTGGCCTGGCCGGTCACTCGGTCGGCAAGTTCGTGGCCTTCGTCGACGATGACCGCGGAGTGCTCTGGCAAGAGCTGATGGCCGTCGATGTAATGGATAGCGAGCATCGCATGGTTAGTGATAACAACGTCTGCATCTTGCGCCTCAGCGCGCACCTTCTCAGTGAAGCACTCTGAGCCCCATCGGCAACGATCGGCTCCGACGCACTCGTTGCCAGCGACAGAAAGGGCTCGCCACACGCGTGGATCCGGGCTGGGCTCAAGTTCTTCACGATCGCCAGTAGACGTCTGATAAGCCCACGTGCGCACTCGCTTGGCTTCTTTGCCTAGTCGTGTGGTCGGAGCAGCGAAAAGCGCTGCCTGATCATCGTCGTCATCCTCCGGCTCAGTCGACGTGTTGAGTCGAGCCTTGCAGATGTAATGGTGACGCCCCTTCGCGACTGCAAACGTGGGACGCCGACCGAGCACTGGCTCCAGCGCATCTGCGATACGAGGCAGATCGCGGCCCACTAGCTGCTGCTGCAGCGCAAGCGTCGCCGTGCTGATGATGACGCAGGTATTGCGTTCCATCGCATAAACAATCGAGGGCAACAGGTACGCCACTGACTTGCCTGTGCCCGTACCTGCCTGC
>JBDLPZ010000221.1:0-12290 GCA_039800825.1 Actinomycetota bacterium | reverse complement strand
GGACATGACATGGCAGATGCAGCTCGCGCTCGACAAATTGCAGAACGAATCTTGGTAATTGTTGCCGAGGCCGTCGAAATGCGCATCAAAGATCCGCGCATTGGTTTCGTCACGTTCACCGCTGCGCGTTTGACGTCTGACCTGCGTGAAGCGACTGTGTTCTTCACTGTTTACGGTGATGACGACGCTCGCAACGACACCATGACAGCTCTCAACTCGGCTCGCGGTGTCATCCGCAGCGAAATGGGCAAGCGACTCGGTCTCAAGCACACACCGTCGCTGACGTTCGTGCTCGATGCACTTCCTGAAACTGCGGCACATATCGATGAGCTGCTTCAGAAGGCTGCAGCTGCAGATGAAGCGGTGCACGCCCAGGCCGAAGGTGCGAACTTCGCTGGCGAGGCTGATCCGTACAAGCATCCAGACTCTGAGTCTGATTCAGAGGACTAAATGAGCCTCGGCGGTTTGCTCATCATCGATAAGCCGGCTGGCATGACTTCACATGATGTCGTCGCCAAGCTGCGCAAGGTGTGCAAGACCAAACGTGTCGGACACGGCGGCACTCTCGACCCGATGGCTACTGGCCTTTTGATCATCGGTGTCGAAGCCGGCACCAAAGCGCTCCAATACATCAGCGCAGCATCCAAGACGTATGACGCCACCATCTGTCTCGGTATTTCAACCCACACTGATGATGCAGAGGGTGATGAGATTTCACGTGCAGACGTGTCGGCTGTCACCGATGATCAGATTCGCAACGGTCTCTCGGCGATGGTGGGGGAGATAGAACAAATTCCATCATCAGTCTCTGCTATCAAGGTCGATGGTCAACGCGCCTATGACCTCGTGCGTGCTGGCGAGACCGTTGAGCTGAAATCTCGCGCTGTCACCATCTTTGCAATTGATGTTCATTCGATCGAGCGACGAGAGGGCCTCATCTTCGTTGAGGTCAGCGTCGAATGCAGTTCGGGCACATACATTCGCGCCATCGCTCGCGACTTGGGCGCTGGGCTGGCTGTCGGCGGACATCTCACTGCACTGCGCCGCACCCATTCGAGCGGCTTCACTCTCGCGGATTCTCATCAGTGGGACGAGCCAGGTCTGACTCCAACGTCGCTGCGCGAGGCCTTGCGCGCGTTTATGGGCGAGATTGTCGTGGATGCGTCGCTGACCCCGAAGATTTTCAACGGACTCAATCTCGAGTGGACCTGGCCGCAGACAGATAGGCCAGTCATGGTGATCGAGTCCGGCACTGATCGTTTGCTCGCAATTGGACAAGAAGTCGCAGGCAAGCTGACGTATCACTCAGTTTTCAACCAGGCTTTGGCAGACTGACACCATGACATCGCAGTCTTCAGTTGTTGCTATCGGCGTATTCGATGGTTTGCATTTAGGTCATCAGGCGCTGACCGCGCAGACCGCATCCGTCGCAGCCGAGTTCGGATTGCTTCCGCGAGCGCTGACGTTCAACCCACATCCGATGACTGTTGTGCGTGGAATGCAGGTCGAGTTGCTCGTCAGCATTGAGCGACGCATCGAACTCCTGCGTGAAGCGGGCATGCACGATGTGTATGTCTGCAACTTCGACTCAGAGCGCGCCTCGCAGAGTCCAGAAGAGTTCATTGCTTCTGTGCTCATCGAAAAGCTCGGCGCTCAGCATGTTGTGGTCGGCAAGGGTTTCCGATTCGGTAAGGGCGCGGCGGGCAACGCCGATACCTTGCGCGAAGCCGGGCTCGTAGTACACGAGGTCGCTCAGGTCAACGAACATGGCGGTCGCGTGTCATCCACCCGCATTCGAGAACTCATTGCCGGTGATGACCTTGAGACCGCGAACGAACTTCTCACGCGTCCGCATCGAGTCGAAGGCGTGGTTGTCCACGGCAAGAAGCGAGGCCGCGATCTCGGCTTCCCGACCGCCAACCTCCGATTGGATTTCCGACAGGCGATTGCTGCCGATGGCGTTTACGCCGGTTGGCTCAGCGTTGTGGGGGAGTGCGACCTGGAGGATTGCGACTTGCCGGTCCGCCAGTGGCCTGCCGCTATCTCGGTGGGCACCAACCCCACTTTCGACGACGTTCCGGAGCGAGTAGTCGAGGCGTATGCGCTTCATGAGACGGATATTGACCTTTACGACCACCTCGTCGCGGTCGATTTTGTGGCGAAAGTCCGCGATATGCGTGCCTTTTCCTCGCTTCTTGAGCTGATTTCGGCCATGAACGCCGATGTTGCGGCTTCTGAGCGGATTTTGGGCTTGTCTTGAGCACGGGGTACCCTCAGCACACTGCATAAGCAGTTAGACGGTGAGCGAGGCGGGCGCCTTGCCATCCGTGACCCCTGGCTCTTGTGGCCGTCCCTCTCGAGGGATTGTTCGCGCCCGAGGAGACATCAATGTCGCTTGAAAACATCGCTAAGCAAGATTTGATTGCGGAACACGCTCGTACTGAGGGTGACACCGGCAGCCCTGAGGTCCAGGTTGCAATCCTGACCCAGCGCATCAATCACCTCACCGAGCACCTCAAGACGCATAAGCATGACCACCACTCACGTCGTGGTTTGCTGCTTCTTGTTGGTCGTCGTCGTCGCCTTCTGAAGTACCTTCAGAACACCGACATCAACCGCTACCGCGCGTTGATCGAGAAGCTCGGCTTGCGCCGCTAGTTGGATTGCCCTTTCGAGGGTATCGGCGCGGACAGCGGCCTCGTTGTCCGCGCCATTCCAACGTTTAGTCAGTCCTCGCTGGCAGACTAACCCCAAACTTCATAATCACAATCCGCAGCGGGGCACGCATGTCCCATGGTCGGTCCTCGGTAGTGGCTTACAAATCTCGATGATTTGTGGCTTCGATCGACGATCGGCTACAACCCGGACTTGCTTGTGCCCCTCTGCTTAAAACCTAAAGGAGGGCACCCGTGCAGGGTCCCGAAGTTCACTCCGCTGAAGCGGTAATCGACAACGGCGCTTTTGGCGTCCGTCGAATCAAATTCGAAACCGGTCGTCTGGCTCGCCAGGCTGCTGGTAGCGCTGTCGTCTACCTTGACGATGACACCATGCTGTTGTCTGCGACGACCGCATCCAAGTCACCTAAGGATCAGTTCGACTTCTTCCCACTCACCGTGGATGTCGAAGAGCGCATGTACTCAGTTGGCCGCATCCCAGGCTCGTTCTTCCGTCGCGAAGGCCGTCCTACCGAAGATGCGATTTTGACCTGCCGTCTGATCGACCGCCCACTTCGCCCAGCCTTCGTTAAGGGTCTGCGCAACGAAGTCCAGGTTGTCGTCACGGTTCTTTCGCTCAACCCAGCTCACCTCTACGACGTCATCGCGATCAACGCTTCTTCGATGTCGACTCAGCTCGCTGGCTTGCCATTCTCTGGCCCAATCGGTGGTGTCCGCGTGGCACTTATCAACGGCCAGTGGGTTGCATTCCCGACTCACGAACAGCTCGAAGATGCAGTCTTCGACATGGTCGTGGCAGGTCGCGTTGTCGACGGCGACGTCGCCATCATGATGGTCGAAGCTGAAGCAACCTCGAACACCATCGAGCTCATCAAGGGCGGCGCCACGGCTCCGACTGAAGAGGTCGTTGCTGAAGGTCTCGATGCTTCGAAGAAATTCATCGCTGCTTTGTGCGAGGCGCAGTCGAAGCTTGCAGCTGTTGCTGCGAAGGAAACCGCAGAGTTCCCAATCTTCTTGGATTACCAGGCAGATGCTTACGATGCAGTTTCTGCTGCTGCGACCGAAAAGGTTGCTGCTGCGATGACCATCGTTTCGAAGGCAGATCGCGAAGCTGAACTTGATGCAATCAAGGAAGCAATCGTCGAGCAGCTTGCAGACCAGTTCGAAGGCCGCGAGAAGGAAATCTCTGCAGCACTTCGCTCGGTCACCAAGAAGGTTGTGCGCCAGCGCATTCTTCGCGACAAGGTCCGCATCGACGGTCGCGGTATCACTGACATTCGTCAGCTCTCAGCTGAAGTTGCAGTTATTCCACGCACCCACGGTTCGGCACTGTTCGAGCGCGGCGAAACCCAGATCATGGGCGTCACCACCCTCAACATGCTCAAGATGGAATTGCAGCTCGACACGCTCTCTCCAGAGACGCGCAAGCGCTACATGCACAACTACAACTTCCCGCCTTACTCAACCGGCGAAACCGGCCGCGTTGGCACTCCAAAGCGCCGCGAAATCGGTCACGGTGCACTCGCAGAGCGCGCACTTGTGCCCGTTCTTCCAACCCGTGAAGAGTTCCCTTACGCAATCCGTCAGGTCTCTGAGGCGCTGGGCTCCAACGGCTCAACCTCAATGGGTTCTGTCTGTGCATCGACGATGTCGCTGCTGAATGCTGGTGTTCCTCTCAAGGCTCCAGTTGCTGGTATCGCAATGGGTCTCGTCTCTGACCAGGTCGACGGCAAGACCGAGTACGTCGCATTGACCGACATCCTCGGTGCTGAAGATGCATTCGGTGACATGGACTTCAAGGTCGCTGGTACTCGCGAATTTGTGACCGCGCTTCAGCTCGACACCAAGCTCGATGGCATCCCTGCCACCGTTCTTGCTGGCGCTCTTAAGCAGGCTCGCGATGCTCGCTTCACCATTCTTGATGTTATGTCTGAAGCGATCGCAGATCCAGATGAGATGTCGCCACTTGCGCCACGCATCATCACGATCAAGATCCCAGTCGACAAGATTGGCGAAGTCATTGGACCAAAGGGCAAGGTCATCAACCAGATCCAAGAGGACACTGGCGCTGACCTGACCATCGAAGATGACGGCACGATCTACATTGGCGCCAACGATGGCGTCGCTGCTGAAGCTGCTCGCGCTGCTGTCAACGCAATTGCCAACCCTCACATGCCAGAAATCGGCGAGCGTTACCTCGGTACCGTCGTGAAGACCACCACCTTCGGTGCCTTCCTTTCGCTGATGCCAGGCAAGGATGGCCTGCTGCACATCACCCAGCTGCGCAAGCTGTCGGGTGGCAAGCGTGTTGAGAACGTCGATGACGTTGTCAGCGTAGGTCAGAAGATCTTGGTTGAAATTGCTGAGATCGATCAGCGCGGCAAGCTCTCGCTCGCCGTGGTCGATGAGTCCGGTGACGCTGAAGGCGAAGCTAGCGCCGAATGAGTCCATCTCGTGTGACGAAGGCAGGAGTGCAGCCCGCACTCCTGCCTTCGGCTCGTTCACAGGCCCCTGGCACCACTAAAACGCTGCTTAAGCAGAGTGATGGTTCCGTCGTAAAGCGGACGGTTTTGCCTGGTGGCCTTCGAGTGATCACTGAGTTCGTGCCAGGTGTGCGCTCAGTCTCGCTCGGCATCTGGGCGGGCGTGGGTTCACGCGACGAAACTCCTGCGATGGCCGGCAGCGCCCACTTCCTTGAGCACTTGCTCTTCAAGGGCACGCCAACGCGATCTGCTCTCGACATCTCTGCATCGATTGATGCGGTTGGTGGCGAGATGAACGCATTCACCTCCAAGGAATACACCTGCTACTACGCGCGCGTGCTCGACACCGACACCGCGCTTGCCGTCGATGTCTTGGCCGATATGGTCACCAACTCCGTGATCTCTAAAGCAGACTTCGCTCAAGAGCGAGATGTCATTCTCGAAGAAATCGCGATGCGCGATGACGATCACGCCGACAGCGCGCACGAGGCATTCGCGCAGGGAATGTTTGGCGATACCGATCTCGGTCGTCCGATTCTCGGAACAGTCGCGACTATTCGCGCCGCTCAGCGAGATTCGGTGTGGAAGTTCTATCGCAAGCACTACACGCCCAACCGCTTGGTGATCGCCGCGGCGGGCGCACTCGATCATGCTGAAGTTGTGCGCATGGTCAAGAAGTCTTTCAAGCATGTCATTGGAGGAGATGCGCTGCCAGTCGAGCGCCGCAAGATGCGCTCCACCAAGACCGTGCATACCCCACTCAACGTTGTGAATCGAAAGACTGAACAGGCGCACGTCATTTGGGGCGTCCCAGGATTTGCGCGCGGTGATGAGCGTCGCTTCGCTGTCGGAGTCATGAACAGCGTTCTCGGTGGCGGAATGTCATCCCGACTGTTTCAGGAGGTTCGCGAGAAGCGTGGCCTCGCGTACAGCGTCTACTCGTTTTCACAGGCATTCGCCGATACTGGTTATGTCGGCGTGTACACCGGATCGATTCCGAACAAAATTGGCTCCGCTCTCGAAGTGATTCGCCAGACTCTCGATGAGCTCGTCACCAACGGTCTCACCGACGAAGAAATCGCACGCGGCAAAGGTCAGCTGCGAGGTTCGCTGGTTCTCGGCCAAGAAGACACCGGTTCGCGCATGACTCGGATTGCGAAGTCCGAGTTGATTTCAGGTGAACTTCCTTCGGTTAATCAGACACTTGCGTCGATTGATAGCGTCACAGCTGAAGACGTGCATGCCGTCGCGCAGTTACTCTTTTCTCAGAAGCCCATCATTGGTGTGGTTGGTCCGTACAAGGGCGTTCGTGACTTCACTCAGAAGACGAAAGGTCGTTAGTCATGTTGCGAGTAGGCGTGCTCGGCGCAAAGGGTCGAATGGGTGCTGAAGTCTGCAAGGCTGTCGCAGCCACGCCAGGCATGAAGCTCGTCTGCGGCATCGACATGGGAGATCCTGTGTACACGCTCGCATCTGAGGGCGCCAACATCGTCGTCGACTTCACGAGTCCTGACGTCGTGATGACCAACCTTGAGTGGTGTATCAAGAACGGCGTGCATGCAGTCGTGGGCACTACCGGTTTCACTGAAGAGCGTTTGGCGCAGGTACGTGCGTGGTGCGACGAGCATCCTGGCGTTGGCGTTTTGATTGCTCCAACTTCGGCATCGGCGCAATCTTGATGATGCGGTTCGCGGCTGAGGCTGCACGGTTCTTCGAGTCGGCCGAAATCATCGAACTGCATCATCCCAACAAGGCTGATGCTCCTTCTGGCACTGCTCGTCATACCGCTGAAGCCATCGCCAACGCACGTGCGGCGGCTGGCCTTGGTGCTCAGCCAGATGCTACGAAGCGTGAGGCATCGATCGAAGGCGCACGCGGCGCTGATGTGTCAGGCATTCCGGTTCACGCCGTTCGCCTACGTGGATTGATTGCTCATCAGGAAGTGCTGTTCGGACACGAAGGCGAAATCTTCACGATCCGTCACGACTCTATGGATCGTGCGTCGTTCATGCCAGGCGTGCTCGAGGGCATTCGTGGCGTTGAGAAGCACCCAGGTCTCACGGTGGGCTTGGACCACTACCTCGGTTTGAACTAATGCGGGCGCGGCTGTTCGCGCTGACCATCACTATGGCCAGTGTCGGCTATTTGATTCTGAGTGTTGATCGAATCAAACAATTCGTCGATACCGGCAATGCGGTGGGACTGTTCTTTGCAGTCGCTATCGCTGGAGTCAGCCTCGTCAGTGCCATCCTTATTTGGCGAGAGATCCGCTTTGGCATATCAATGGCGTCCATGGCCAAAGCGATGGCGCAGGCGAACGCGTTGCCGCTCGATGACTTACCAAAAACTGCAGACGGTCGCGTCGTGCGCGAGGCCGCCGATGCTCGCTTCGAAAGTTACAAGTTGGCTGTCGAGGCCGATCGAACCAAGTGGCAAAACTGGTACTTGCTCGCCGTCGGCTACGACGATGCCCGAGATCGCAAGCGAGCCCGCGGCGCGATGCGAACCGCTGAGAAGCTGTTTAAGAGCCGCTAGATCCACAGGCCGAAGTGACGGCCAATCGCAGTCACAATCGCTGCAGTGAACACCACAATGATGAACGGCATTTTGCGCATCAGCAGAACCACGGCTACGGCCGCGCCAGCAATTCGACCGTCAAGAACAATCGACTGTCCTTCGCCGAACGTCTGCACTGCAATCAATCCGCTCAACAGGCCGATGGGCAGCAGTCGTGCGACCTGATTGAAATGCGGATGCTGAGTGAATCGATCGGGCACAAAGTAGCCAGCGACCTTGAATGCGAAGGTGCCTGCGGTGGCGAGGAGAACTGGAATCCACAGGTTCACGATGCGGCCCCCGGTTTGGTTGCCAGACCAATCACGAGTGCAACCGCGCCGGCCAAGAGGATTGGCAGACCGGGCCGCACGAAGCTAATCGCTGTCAGCGCTACGAGAAACGCGAGCGCTCCCGTCTTGCGCTCGAGTGGACCCTGGAATTGTGGCCATACCAACGCCACGAAGCCGGCGGCGATAGCTGCGTCGAGGCCGAACACTTTGGGGTCGCCGGCGCCACTTGCTGCGACAGCTCCGATGAGGGTGGCCAGATTCCAAAACACGAACACGCTTGCGCCCGTGGCCCAGAATGCAAAGCGGCCACCTACCTCTTGGTCAGGACCATTTTCGTGGGCCAAACCCATGGCCGTCGACTCATCGATCGTCACATGCGCAGCGAGAAATTTGGTCAACCCGTGTGGACGCACGAGGGAGCTCATTCGCAATGCGTACGGAAAGTTGCGAAAGCCGAGCAGGAGAGCAGCAGCGATTGCCGAGACCGCTGTGCCGCCAGCTCCTAGAACTCCAACCAGGGCGAACTGTGATGCGCCAGTGAACATCAGTGCAGACAGCGCCTGGGTCTGCCACACATCGAGTCCGCTGGTGACGCCAAGCGCGCCGAATGAGACGCCATATGAGGCCACGCCAATTCCGATTCCAAGCGCGTCGCGCAAAATCGCATTCTTTGAGGCCGGCATGTGCACTCGGGCAGGTTAGTAGACGAAGCCTTCAGCACTCGAGAAGCGATAGCCCACGCCACGCACTGAGGTAGCGATTCGCGGTCCGCCGGCGTCCTGAATCTTGTGTCGCAGCCGCGAAAGGTGCGTCTCAAGCACATGTGGATCTCCGTACCAGGTGCCCCAGACTCGATCGATGAGTTCGCGGCGGTGGACCACCCGGTGCGCGTTCGACATGAGCGCGTTCATGATGTCGAATTCGGTTCGCGTCAGATTGAGGCTCTCACCTTTGTAGGTGGCAACGCGTGATTCGGCGTCGAGGCGCAAATCGCCGATGGCGATTGGGAGCGTTCCATTGTTAGCGAGTTCAGCTCTGCGGATGTGGCCATAGGTTCGAGCCATGAGAACGCGCGGGCCGCGATCTTCGAGGACGAAGTCGACAGCCCCGTTATTCAGACAGTTGAGCTCTTCGTTTTCGTCGGCGTCGACGCCGGCGACAATGATGGGCAGATCAGTGAAAGCGCGAGCGAACTGGCACCACTGCATCGAAGTGGTCTTGAGCCCTTGGGCAGCGATGATGACCGCCTGCGGGCGGACTTGCTGGAGGGTGTCAGGTAGAGACGCGGCGTGTTCACAGAGGTGAACCTCGCACCCCAGTAGCTCGAAGCCTTCCTGAATTGCGAGACCCGCTGCCAGGTCCTCACAGATCACCAGAATCGTGTAGTGCATTTTTGCCCCCTTGGGTTGTTTTAGGGCAACGCACACTGCTCGGTTAAACGTAGTTAAACCTCTCTTTTTGCTTTCGGCTAGGCAACAATCTGTGCGAGTTGAGCGCAATCGGTCACAGAGACGTCTCCCGATTACCGCTGTGCACTGCTCGGCGAATCTGTGGACACGCGCTCGAGCCCCCTCAGGGTCAGGCGGGGCGCTGAGTAGGCTTGAGTGTCTAGTTTTGGAGGACTTTAGGTGAGCGCTGAACCCATCCGTTTTCGCAGCGATGTTTCGGTTGAATTGATCAAGGCGGCAGCGTCCGACGCTGACGTGATCTGGGCAGCGCGTGTATCTACGAAGGGCGAGCAGTCCCTAGACGACATCGCGACCGACCCGGAGCGCTCGCGCGGACTCATCAACTACCTCATGCGCGATCGTCACGGCTCGCCGTTTGAGCACTCCTCGATGACCTTCTTTGTCCAGGCTCCGATCTTCATGTGGCGTGAACATTTCCGTCACCGCATTGCTTCGTACAACGAAGAGAGCGGTCGCTACAAGGTTCTCGAACCGGTCTTCTACACGCCCGGGCCAGAGCGCAAGCTCATCCAAGTTGGCAAGGCAGGCGCATACGACTTCGTTGATGGCTCGCCTGAGCAGTTCGCTCTCGTGACCGAGCAGACCAAACTCGCGTGTGAAACGGCGTACGAGGCTTACACCAAGATGCTCGATGCGGGTGTCGCACGTGAGGTTGCTCGAATCGTCTTGCCCGTGACCATCTACTCATCGGCTTACGTAACGATGAACGCTCGTGCGATGATGAACTTCCTTTCGCTGCGCACCAAGAGCGAAGACAGTCACTTCCCATCATTCCCACAGCGCGAGATTGAGATGGTCGCAGAGAAGTACGAAGCGGAGTGGGCAAAGCTCATGCCGCTCACCCATGCGGCATTCGTCGCTAACGGTCGCGTCGCACCGTAAGAACATCGAAGGATTGATCATGGCACCAGCGGGCACTCCACAGCAGCCATTTGGCACGATGCTGACAGCGATGGTGACGCCTTTTAAGGCTAATCTCGAAGTCGACTACGACGCGGCCGCTCAGCTGGCTCAAGATCTCGTCAAGCTCGGCAACGATGGTCTCGTCGTTAACGGCACGACGGGCGAAGCTCCGACCACTACGCCAGAAGAGAAGGCGCAGCTGGTCAAGGTTGTCCGCGAAGCGGTCGGTGACTCGATTCACGTGGTCGCAGGCATCGGCAATAACGACACGGCTGATTCTGTGCAGCACGCCAAGGATGCTTTCAAGGCTGGCGCTAACGGCCTGCTCGCGGTTTGCCCTTACTACAACAAGCCGCCACAAGCTGGTGTCATCGCACACTTCGAGGCAATCGCCGATGCAACAGATCTCGGAGTCATGGTTTATGACATCCCAGGTCGTGCGGGCATTCAGATTACGACTGAATCGTTGATTCGCTTGTCGGAACATCCACGCATCGTCGCTAACAAAGATGCGAAGGCCGATCCATTCGCAGCTCAGCAGGTGATGCATGCATGTGGTCTGCCGTACTACTCAGGAGATGACGGCCTCAACTTGGCTCTGCTCTCTGTCGGCGCGGTTGGGTTTGTGAGTGTCACGGGCCACCTTGTTGCCGATCGATTCCGGGCAATGGCCGCAGCATTCCGAGCTGGCGATGTCGCGCTTGCTACCAAGATCAATCTCGACATGGTTCCGGTGACGACAGGTCTTATGGGTCGCGTCGGCGGAGCAATCATGACGAAGGCCGCACTCGACCTACTCGGGCGTGCCGGTGGCGGAGCGATGCGCCTGCCATTGGTCGTTGCAGACGCCGCTCAGCGCGAACAGCTGCGTCTCGATCTTCGTGCAGGCGGTTTTGACCTGTGAGCCTGGTGCACACGGATTTGCTTCCACCTCCCGAACTTGGGCCGGGCACGCTTCGCATCATCCCGCTGGGCGGTTTGGGCGAAGTTGGCCGCAACATGGCGACTTTCGAAATCGATGGCGAGATTCTCATCGTCGACTGTGGCGTGCTCTTCCCAGAAGAGTCGCAGCCCGGCGTCGATTTGATTCTTCCTGACTTTGATTACCTCGAAGGCAAGTGGGATCGCATCGTTGGCGTTGTGCTGACGCACGGTCACGAAGACCATATCGGTGGCGTGCCTTATCTGTTGCGCAATCGTCAGGATATCCCGCTCTTTGGCACCAAGCTCACGCTGGCATTCGTTGCTACGAAGCTCCAAGAGCATCGAATGAACGCGACTCTCAATACGGTGACCGAAGGCCAGACTCTGCGAGTCGGCAATTTTGAGCTGGAGTTCGTGGCGGTCAATCACTCGATTCCTGACGCAATGGCCGTCGCCATCAAGACCTCGGCCGGCACCGTGCTTCATACAGGCGACTTCAAGATGGATCAGCTTCCACTCGATCGTCGCATTACTGATCTCAATACCTTCGCACGTCTGGGAGACGAAGGCGTCGATCTATTTATGGTCGATTCGACTAACGCCGAAGTGCCTGGATTTGTCCCGAGCGAGCGCGACATCATTCCGGTGCTGGACCGCGTCTTCACCCGAGCACCTGGCCGCATTGTGGTCGCTTCGTTCGCATCTCACGTGCACCGCATTCAACAAGTGATCGATCTCGCGGTTGCGCATGGTCGTCAGGTCGCCTTTATCGGCCGTTCGATGGTGCGCAACATGAACACAGCGAAGGATCTTGGTTACCTCACGATCCCTAATGGCGTGCTGGTGTCTAACGACGACATTGAGATGCTTCCTGCAAATCGTGTCGTGCTCGTGAGCACAGGATCCCAGGGTGAGCCGATGGCCGCGCTTTCGCGCATGGCCAATCGTGATCACAAGATCTCGATCAGCTCGGATGACACCGTCGTGCTC
>JBDLPZ010000220.1:0-3292 GCA_039800825.1 Actinomycetota bacterium | reverse complement strand
GCGAGATCTTCAATCGTGCCGAGATCTGCGCGAGTCTGCCGGTAGTCAGCGACGGCGTAGCCACCATCGTTCGGGCCCTGGCGTGGCTTCAACAACGGCATCAAGTGCAGGTAGGTGACGCCGAGATCCTTGAGGTAAGGGATGCGACGCTGTACGCCTTTAAACGTGCCGGCGAAACGGTCGGTGTACGCGGCGTAACCGATCATGGATGGCTGCTGGTACCAATCGGGCTGAAGCAGACGCTGTTCGTCGCGCTCTCGCAGAGTCGCGCTGCGTGCCGCAAACCCGTGAGCGATTACCTGTTGCGCGCGCGCAACGGTCTCAGGTGGGTAGACGGCAGATAGTCCAGCAATGAGGTCTTCGCCCCAGCGCTGCCAACGGCGATCGAGAACCTGAACATCGCTAGCAGGCAGGCCAAAACTGCCGAATGGGGAAACCGTTCGCGAGGCTGGAGTCTGGGAAGCGCTCATAGGGGCTAACGATGCCTGTCGAGACCGCACAGCGTCCAACAGAGGAACGCTGTTGCATGCCGTTTACACCGATTTGTTACCGCGGGTGGCAGCAAATCGTGCGACCGCGCGAACTTGGGCGGGTCCAAGGCCGCAGCAGCCACCGATAATCGTTGCACCGGCCTCGTGCCATTGCTTGAGTGCCGACGCATCGATGTGGTCCGCGCCCTCGTCGAGCCACGTGCGGTTGAGGGCATCCCAAGTGCGCCCTGCGTTTGAGTACACGATGCGATGGAGGTCGGGCCGAACTGTCGAGATGCTGGTCAAGAGTGGCTGAGCGAGCTCTGGCTTGATGCAGTTAAAGCCGATTGCAACGACTGCCTCGGCAGTAACCGCTGCAAGAGCATGCGCAGCTGACGTGCCGTCAGAGATTGAGTCGCCGGTTTGAGCTGAGCAACTAATCCATGCTGGGGTGCTACTGAAATCGGTGCTCAAGAGTTCGTTAATAACGTCGATTTCCATCGCAGATGGCACCGTTTCGAAGGCGAGCAAGTCGGGCTCTGTGCCACGCAGCACGCTCAGTCGTTCTGCATGGAACTCGAGCAGCTCCTGACGGGAGATCGTGTAGTCGCCGCGGTATTCAGATCCATCGGCGAGGATCGCGCCGAATGGACCGAGTGATGCGGCGACGAGCACATCTCGGCCGGTCGCTGCGGATGCTTGCTCAGCTGCTCCTCGCGAAATCTCGACTGACGCGACAAGTGCGGCATCTGCATCAGCGGCCGTCAGGCCGTTAGCGACGAAGCCGCGGCGAGAAACCTGGTACGACGCCGTCGAAATGATTTGCGCACCAGCATTGGCGTGATCCAGGTTGACTGCCAACAGTTCGGCAGGATTGTCTCGAAGCATTCGAGCCGACCACAGCGCTCCGCTTAAGTCATGTCCGCGATCTTCTAGCGAAGTTGCGAGTCCTCCATCAAGAACAGTGAGCTTCTGCGAGAGAACTGTTGCGACTTTGTGAGCGTTCATATTCGCAAGTCTAAACAGACGAAAAGTGTGAGCATCTTGTAAACCAATCGAGAGCCTGCCGTGAGCATGTTTGTTTGAGCATTGGCCTCCCAACTACAGGAGGAATTCATGTCCAAACTCACTCCAATGACACTGCAAAAGGCCGGCCCCGCGCTGTTCACTCTCGGCATCGCGGCGAGCTGCGCCTTCGCGCTTTCTGCACCAAGCGTTTTCGCAGGATTCACGTCGTCATCTAGCACCACGAACAACAACGCAACAGCTGGCCGACTGCAGGTGGAGCTCGTTGATGCCACAGGCGCTGTTTCGAGCTCACCAGTTGTCTCGATCACGGGTGCATCACCGGCGATGGCTGCTCGCACCAGCACAATCCGCTTCAAGAACAACGGAACGCTTTCGGCAGATGTGCTCTTGCACAGTGCAAACCTCTCAGCCTCGAACCTCAACACACTCGACAACGTGCTAGTGGCGCGAGTGCTCGATTCCAACAACAATCAGTTGTACTCCGGCACGTTGAGCGGCCTCAGCATCAACTTCCCAAGTGTCGCGGCTGGTAGCACTGTCGTGCTGACGCTTGAACTGACGTGGCCAGATCTTCCAGGCGTCGATGACAATCCTTATCAGGATGCGTCTTTGACGTTTGAAATGCTCGCTGACGCTTCAAGCATCGCAGGTTAACAATGGTGCGGCGCGGGGTTCAGCAGTTGCTTGGCGGTTTCGTTCTCGGACTCATCGCGATTGCTCTGTTGTACTTCGCGTCGCTCTTTGCTTTGCACATGATGGGCTATGAGTACGCCGTCGTGGTGAGCAACTCGATGCAGCCGATCGCACAGCGCGGTGATCTGGTCGTGGTGAGTCCTGGCGATGAAGTTTCTGTCGGTCGTGTCGTGCTGTTTCGGCGAGGCAAGGCTCTGGTGCTGCATCGACTCATCAAACAAAACCCCGACGGCATGTGGAAGACTCGCGGAGACGCGAACACAGTCGATGATCCATGGGCCATTTCGCGCAACGATGTCGTCGGTACGGCATTTGGAGTACTGAGAGGTTTTGGCGTTCCGATGCTGTTGCTCGCAGATGATTCCCCGACGAGCGCGCATGCGACCTTCACCAAGACTCATCGGAATTCGTCGCGCGTTTCAGCGGGCTATTGGGCGACGATGAATCCGACCTGGACGATTTACACCAACTCGTTCGCCATCAACACCCTGCCGCCCATCCAGATTGCTCTCTCTGGCGACCGGCGTTTGTGGTCAGGTACGCGCTTCACAGGTATGACCCGAGTCCATTACGAGGGCTATATGTCGCGCGTTGATCCAGGATCACCTGGCTTCTCAGTCATCTTCAATGCCTGCGTTGCCCCGACCGATGCAATCAGCTGCGGTTGGCAAGTCTTCTTCAACGCAATTAGTAAGACCGCCACGCTTCAGGCGTACAAGGCTGATGGCTCGCTGACGCCTGCGCTCGGCACGTGTACGGCGTCTATCTCATTCGGTTCACAAAACACGATTGCACTGCGCTCAGAGTCGGGAACACTGAGTGTCATCGCCAACGGCATTGAGTGCCTCAAACTGACTCAAATCAGTTCGCTGCTCAGCGGCACGGGCGCACAGACGCCAAGTGGTGGATTTGCAGGGGTGCGCTGCCAGACCACGAGCCGGCTCGTGATGCAGAAGTTGCACTTCTGGTAGTGGCTACTGCTTCTGCGCGAGAGCGCTTTGCAGCGACTGCATAAAGCCTGCAGACGTGTACGAAGCGCCGCTCGCGCCTGCGATGTCTGCACTCTGCGCCGCGAGCACCTGCTCGGTCAGAACAGGAAC
>JBDLPZ010000219.1:0-6785 GCA_039800825.1 Actinomycetota bacterium | reverse complement strand
ACAAACGTTGACGTCCTCACCATCGGTGGCGGCGGCGGCGGTTCCGGAGCAATGTGGATGGCAGCTGGCGGTGGTGGCGCAGGTGGCGACGTCAAGATTTGTTCGCAGGCCGTGGTGGATGGCGATGCGATTGCAGCCCACGTCGGCGCCCAAGGCATGGGTGGAAATGATGTCTCATACGGTCACGCATCTTCGGGCGGCAAGAGCACCGCAGTATTTGCTAACGGCACCACGACAACCGACTTGTGCGTCGCAGAAGGCGGCATGCCTGGCGATGTCCCGACAATGGGTGACCCTGAAAGTGGCTGGGGTTTCATGGGACCAACGTCTGGCCAAGGCGGCTACACCATTGGTGGCACAAACACTGGTGGCTTTGGCTCGCTTTACTTCGTAACGGATCCAGATTCTTATGAAACAGGCGCTGGTGGCGGCGGTGCCGGCTACGCAGGCGATGGCACATCGCCGATCTGCACGAGCAGTGCGTGTACCTCCTCTGCCGGTGCTGACGGCGTCGTAATCAACGCGCTCTCGAATGCAGGAACCACGTTGTTCTCAACCGATACGCGTGAAGCTGGCGCCGGTGGTGGCGGTGGCAACTTCGGTGCTGCGGCGCTCGCAGTTGGCGGCGCTCACGGTGGTGGCGCCGGTGGTTATGGCGACTCAATCGACAACACTTCAAACGGCTCCGTTGCGGCAACCTTGGGTTCTGGCGGTGGCGGTGGTTACACCGGTTCCCCAGGTGAGAAGTACTCCAGCGGTGGCGACGGTGGTGCAGGCGCAGTCATCTTGCGCTACATCGCACCTCCTCCTCCAACCACGATTGCGACGACCACGGTGACTCAGGTGAGCGCGACTTCAATCTCGCTTGGCTCAACCATTACGGATACGGCAACTGTTACCGCAGCACCTGTGGTTACAAGTGCACCGGCTCCACAGGTTGCACCAATGGTTGCCCCAACCAACCCGACCGGAACGGTTTCGTTCTACTACTGCTACAGCGCGACTCCGATCACGTCATGCAGCAGCACTGCGAACGCTGCTGGCGCGAGCAATGTCGTGACGTTGGTTGCCTCAGGCACTGACGCAGCGACTGCATCAGTGACGTGGACACCGAGCCAAATGGGTTACTACGTCATGTATGCGGAATACTCAGGTGACGCCGACTTCGACCCGTCAGTGGACCTCAACTTGGCACACGGGGAAGAGTTCCAGGTGACTCGCGTCGCGACTCATATCACGTTGAGCTGCGGCACCACGTGTACTGAGGACAGCCATGACGATCACGCCACTTACTGCAGCATGACCGTCGGCGGCAAGGTCACCTACACCGCGAAGATCACGGCAGACAGCGGTGTTATCCCGACCGGTTCGATCACCTTCTGGGAAGGCGGCGTGCTACTTGGCACAGCCACCATCAACTCAAAGGGTGTGGCAACGATTTCGATTTCGAACCTGCCGCTCGGCTTACACATCATCACTGCTGTGTACGTCGGAAACGTGTCTCTCGATGGCAGCGTCTCCAATGAAATGCAGCTGACAGTGAAGCTGCCAGCGAGCAAGACGTCGTTGTCAGCAACCGGCCTTCGCAGTGGCAACACCGCAAAGAAGGGTGCGACCTTGAAGTTCACCGCGACCGTAACCGGCACCAAGGTGTCGGGCAGCGTGAAGTTCTACGACGGCAGCACCTTGCTGAAGACAGTAAGTCTCAGCAGTGGCAAGGCCACCTTGTCGATCGCGACCCTCGCGCTCGGCGAACACAAGATCAAGGCCGTCTACGCGGGCACTGCAACCCTGAGTGGCAGTGAGTCCAGCGAGATTGTGCTGACGATCCAAACGAAGTAGCACTAACGGCAGCGGCCCTGCGCGTGACTGATGTCGCGCGTGGGGTCGTTTTGCTATCAGCTCAAAACTGCGAGAACTGCGCGAGTGTTTGAGCCGCTAGCAGAATGCACACGATCCCAGGCGATTGTTGAGCTCTCGAGGAGTTCGCTACCCAGGCCGACGTGCGCTTCGGCTGATTCGGTAACTCCGTTATCGATCACCGACAGCTGCACGGTGCGCATCCCAGAACTCTTAATCACTACGGTGATCCTGGATGCGCGACCATGCTTGATGCTGTTGAAACACAGCTCAGGGATGAGATCGACCAACGACGTCTGGCACAGCTCATCGGCGGCAATCGCCTCCGCGGCACGGCTGTCGATTGAGTACTCAATCTCTGCGATACCCGCCCAGTTGCTCCGCACCTTTTCGATGACTTCATCGAGTGGCGCTGGTGGGACGGTTTCAGAATTGAGACTGTCGACCATTGCATTGATTCCGACGAGTAGTTCAGAAGCGAGTGCGCGAACGTCACCACCATCTTGTTGCACGCTCTGAAGACGCAAATATGCAGAGGCCATTGCTGCTTGGATCTGGCCGTGAAGAGTGCGTGACAAAGTTCGCAGTCGCTGCCGGTAAGTCTCCCGCGCACGCGCCGCTTGCCACTGCAGGGCGTCAGTGGTCGCCTGCAGCTCAAGTTCCACGTTATGAAGATGGGTCACAGTGCCGTTGACGGCCGCTACGAATGTGCCGAAGAGAACGTAAAACCACGCGAAAAAGATGGAGTACCAGTACGCATGGAAGAAGTTATGCGTGTAGTCCGGCCGCGTCAGGTGAATGGCATCGAAAAGCGTAACGCCTGTGACAGCGCCGCTCGCAGCCAGAACTAAGTAGTGCGATAGGACGTCGCGCCACGGACTGTCGTTGTGAGCCGCAATTTTCACGGCCAGCCGCTTCAACATTTCCAACATTGAGGAACCAACCAGCACGGCTATCGAGACCAAGAACAGCATGCGCCAACCGAAGAATTCAATGACAACAGCGGGCAAACACATGACTGCCACGACGAGTGAGAGCCCCACTGGATTGAGAGTCTGTGGTCGCAAACTCAGCGTCAGCACTTGTCGTAGGTTTACTGATAAACGTGGGATTGTCAGTGCAGGCTCAGCCCACGTATTCGCTGTCGCGTGCAGATAATGGCTGAGTGGACGAACGACGTCATCAATCGCCGACTTGAGAATCTCAAACAAGTCAGCAGACGGACTCTGGTCAACGCGCGCAAGTTCACTGCGGATGTCATGTTGGATTGACTCAATCAACTGCACGCTTACTTCAGCTAGCTGTTCGGACAGGCGCTCATTGAGTTGTTCAAGTCGAGCCTTTTCAGTCAGCAACTGGCTTCGCTTCAGGCGATGTGTACGCAACAGTCCGTACGCGGCTGTGGCGAACATCAGCGCAACCATGATGTTAAAGACCGAAGATCCGATGCGGAATAGATAGTCAGGATCTGTCACATATCCGACCACGACGAGAGTTTCAGAAAGCACAATGCCGCGCACAACTGAAGCGAGAACCATCACGGGTATGAGAGCAATGTTGGCAACGTCGGCGCGAAGCCTCTTCAGCAATAGTTCGTTCAGGATGGCGATAGTGCTGAAGAGTGCGACGGTTGCAACGAAAACTGCAACAACTCGCCCGATGGATGTTGAGAGGTCATTGCGCGAAAGGTCACCGAAGTGCAAGACGAGCGACCAGGCGAGCGTCGCTAAGAACACTCCACGTGTCAGCACATACTCAGGCAGCAAATACCCGAGGAACCGTTTCATGATTCAGATCGCTGCGAAATACCGGCGATGAGGTAGTAGCGGCGTGCTGCTTCGACGCGAGGATTGATTGCGCCGCCGGAGGTGATGCCGAGATCAGCGTAAATTCGCTCAATCCATCGCTCGACCGACTTAGTGCTCATCTCGCAGCGGAGAGCAATCTCATTGTTGTTGTAACCCTGCGACAGCAATTCCAAAATTGTGAGTCGCTTGCCTGTGATCGCATTCAGTGCAGTCTCTGATCCCAGATCTTGACGAACTTCTTCTGGCCGATCGGCGAGAACAGTTTCAATCGCGGCAATGAGATTGTCGATGTCATCGACGAGATGCTTGCGCAAGAAGCCAACATTTGGTGGGAGGTTGAGACCATCCAAGCTCGCCGCGCTCGCATCTGCGTACTTCGTCAAAATCACCACTGCGATATCAGGCCGAGTCTGATGCAGAGCGTGCGCAAGGTGCACACCGGTAGGTCCATCGCCGAGCGAGATGTCGAGAAGCACAGCGTCAGGATCGAAGTCATCGATTGCTTTACGGGCTTGGGCCACATCGGCAGCGATGCGGACTTCGAAGTTGTTCTCCGAGAGGGACTTGGCGAGCAAGCTCGCCATTAAAGGCTCATCTTCGACCACTAGCAGGCGGCGCACGCTTGTCGTCATGACTCGAAGGTATTTGCTCACCAGAACATTGTGCGTCACACTGAGGGAAATCCCTCAATTCGGACCCGCGGAGCGAGGGATTGCCCCTGTGGCGTGAATAAACTCTCGCTCATGCGCTTCTTTCTCGCCGTCATCGACTCTCACTCCCGTGCTGCCGAAGAGCAGAATCCTCTAGCTAGCGCCGCTGAGATGGCCGCCATCGATGAGTTCAATGATGGACTCCAAGCCAGCGGTCAATTGATTATGGCCTGTGGCATCCATGAGCCAGCAATGTCGGTCGTGCTGGACAACCGCGCTGACGCTGGCGTCGTGGTCGAGGGTCCGCTCCACAGCGAAGACGAGTTCATGGCCGGCTTTTGGATCATCTCGGCAGACAGCTTGGAGCAGGCTCGCGCGCTCGCTGCGGCGGGTTCAAAGGCCTGCAACCGCAAGGTTGAGCTCCGCCAACTCCACGGCTAGCAGGCTGCACCGCTGTCTACTATCTGCGTATGAAATTCAGACAGGTCGGACTACGCGCTGTTGATATTGATCGTGCAGCCGCGTTCTACACGGACATCCTTGGTGCGGAGCCGACGGCAATGTTCAACCCGCCGGGCTTCGCGTTCTTCGACCTGGCTGGCGTGCGGCTGTTTCTTGATGTCAATGCGCCGGCCTCGGCTGTCTATCTCGAGGTCGAAGATGTGCGCGAAACTATCGAGGAACTTCGCGCTCGCGGAGTGAAGGTCGTCAGCGAACCGCACGTCGTGTTCCCTGATCCTGATGGCATTTTTGATTCTCCAGGCAACGAGTGGCTCGGATTCATTGAGGATTCCGAAGGCAACATGCTCGGTTTCATGAGCCGCGAAGTTCTCTGATGGCCGTTACGTACACAACGGTCATCCTCGGCTTCGACAATCACGCGGCGATTGAGATTCCTGATGAGGTGTTGGCCAAGCTCGGCGCGAGCCGACGGGCGCAGCTCATTGTCACCATCAACGGCCACACCTACCGAAGCACGTCTACGGGCATGAACGGCAAGTGCCTCGTGGTATTTCCTCAGAAGGACCGCGATGCATCTGGAGTCGCTGCAGGTGACAAGACCAAAGTGACTCTCGAGCTCGAAGTCGGCCGCCGAGACGTTGAAATTCCAGCCGATCTCGCTGCCGCGCTTAAGAAAGCAAAACTGCTCAAGACTTTTGAAGAATCTACGTACTCCAAGCGCAAAGAGTTCGTGCGCCAAGTTGAAGATGCCAAGACGGAAGAAACCCGCTTGCGACGGATTGAGAAAGTTCTCGCGGCGCTTCAGGGTTAATGCCGTACGCAAGTACCAAAGGTGCCGTGCGCAAGTACCAGTGAAGTGTCATGGGCATGGCGCACCATGCGTGTATGACGTTCACATCTGGGTTTTTCAAAAGTCTCACTGAGGCTGAGGTCGACGAAATTCGCCACTGGGCACAGACGCCATTCGATGGCGCTGGCATTACGTGGCTCAAGTTCCAGAGTCGTATCTACTGGACTAGGTTGGCGCGCGTGACTATGGAAGACGTGGAACTCGTCGAGTACAACTCGGAGATTCCGTTTGCACATGTCGTCGCGCTCTACAACTCTGTCAACTGGAGCAACTACACAAAGAATCCAGAGCAGCTCGAGGCGGCAATCGAAAACTCGTCATACGTTCTGTGCGCCATTTTTGAAAAGCGCATCGTTGGCCTTGTGCGTTGCATCTCAGATGACCAGACGATCTGTTATGTGCAGGATTTGTTGGTCAATCCCAAGGGCCAGCGCCGCGGTATTGGTACTGCATTGTTGAGCGCAGTTCTCAATCGCTACTCGCATGTGCGACAGCTCGTGCTGATGACTGACAACAACCAGTCTTCGACCGAGTTCTACAAAAGCCTCGGCTTCCGCGAGATTTCTGGCGACCTCACTGGGTTCGTTCGCTTAAACAACGATTAGTGCTGGGCGTATCGTCGCGTCGACTCCTACGCTTACGCGATGACCTCATTTGAGTAGCTCGTAGAGGGCAGCATTCGTGGAACTGCTCAAGTAATCAAGACTGACAGAGGTTTCAGCTTTAGCCGTTTGCCGGCTTGGACGTATGCGCAGCATGCTCATGAACCCAATGTGGCCAAGATGGCTGAGCGCACTTCTGGCGTTCACCTCAACATTCAGACGTCGGCCACGGACATCACGGTGGTTTATCGCACTGTGCGCGATCGCGATCTCAGCAGTGGTTGGGAAGCCGGTCCGGCGACCGTGTCTGTCACTTGTGGTGATTACGTGCAGAGCGTCTCGCATAGCGACGGCGATATGCGGGTGTGGAAAGACATGGCGCTGTTCGAAACCATTGAGGGCGTTGACTCCATTGCCCACTTCACCGTGCCGGCGGCGGATGAGCCGCGGCTGGTTCAGATCTGGTTGCCACAGAACTGCCCGACCGAACTAATCTCAATCGATGCCAATGCACCGCTGTTGCCGGCTCCGGCGGCTGATCGCCTGTGGGTTC
>JBDLPZ010000218.1:0-2785 GCA_039800825.1 Actinomycetota bacterium | reverse complement strand
GAGCCAGCCGCTTCTCGACGGGCGTTAATCAACTGATTACGAGTGCGCTGCGAACTGCTCTTCGATGACATCAAGTGCTTCGTTGAGCAAATGATGTGGCATCGTCAATGCTGGCAAGAATCGAAGAACGTTGCCGTAGGTGCCTGCTGTGAGAACCACTACGCCTGCTGCATGACACGCCTTAGCCACGGCGCCAGTGACTTCTGGATTGGGATCCAGTGAACCTGCCTTGACCATCTCGAGAGCAATCATGGCGCCACGACCGCGAACATCGCCGATGACAGGGAATTTCGCCTTCATCGCATTCAAACGCTCGTACATGACGGTTTCGATTGCTTGAGCCTTGCTGTTGAGATCGAGCTCACGCATCGTGTCGATTGAGGCGATCGCTGCCGCGCATGCGACCGGGTTGCCGCCGTACGTGCCACCAAGTCCACCAGCGTGAACGCTGTCCATAATTTCCGCGCGACCGGTGAGGCCTGCGAGCGGAAGACCGCCAGCGATGCCCTTGGCCGTGGTAATCAGGTCAGGGACGATGCCTTCGTGTTCGCAAGCGAACCACTGCCCAGTGCGGCAGAAGCCGGTCTGAATTTCGTCAGCGACGAACACAATGCCATTGGCGTTAGCGAATTCAACGATGGCTGGAAGGAACCCTGGAGTCGGAGCGATGAAGCCGCCTTCGCCCTGAATTGGCTCGATGACGATTGCCGCGACGTTGCCGGCGCCGATTTCTTTGTCGATGCGGCTAATAGCTGCGGCAGCGACTTCAGCTCCGGAACGGCTATCGCGGAAAGGGTAAGCGACTGGCACGCGGTAGATCTCAGAAGCGAATGGACCGAATGAATGCTTGTACGGCATGTTCTTTGCGGTCATCGCCATCGTGATGTTGGTGCGGCCGTGGTAGCCATGCTCGAACACGACGATTGCCTGGCGCTTGGTGTAGGCGCGTGCAACCTTGACAGCGTTTTCGACCGCTTCAGCACCACTGTTGAAGAGTGCCGACTTCTTGGTGTGAGTGCCTGGCGTCATCTCGTTGAGTCGTTCGCAGACTTCAACATAACCTTCATAGGGAGTCACCATGAAGCAGGTGTGCGTGAATGACGCGACCTGCTGCTGCACTGCTTCGACAACCTTTGG
The DNA here is from genome assembly GCA_039800825.1 of Actinomycetota bacterium. Lineage (GTDB taxonomy): Bacteria > Actinomycetota > Actinomycetes > S36-B12 > UBA5976 > JAFMIT01. Next base: position 1,648 of record JBDLPZ010000218.1, on the reverse strand, counting down.
TGCGCTGTTGCCAACGTTAGTGACGGCGATGCCTGCGCCCATATCAATGAACGAATTTCCATCGACGTCGAGGATGACGCCATCGCCAGCGGCGACAGCGAAAACGGGCATCATTCCGCTGACGCCTGCGCCGACTGCGGCTTGGCGTCTAGCGAGAAGCTCGGCCGACTTAGGGCCGGGGATGGCAGTGACAATCTTGCGCTCTTGGGGCAGCGCTGGCCCGCCTGCGATGTGACTCATGTGCAGAGAATACGGTTTGTGGGCGCCGTACGGTTTTCGGCTCTCCAGTCACAATTTTCAGGCGTTTGGTCAAGACTTGGTCAGGCTTGGTGGGGCGCAGGCTTTCAGGCTCGCCGTAGGTCATTGGTCATGTCAGACTAGTTTGCAACACTTGGTCCCAACCGACTAAAGGCAGGTCATGCTCGAACTTCTTGGCATCATCGTTCTTCTTGGCTTCATCGCATTCTCCATCGGTTTGCACGAAGTCGGACACATGCTGCCTGCCAAGAAATTCGGCATCAAAGTGCCCGACTACAGCATCGGAATGGGGCCGAGCATTTTTCGGTGGACGCGTGGAGAGACGACGTACAACATTCGGCTCTTGCCGATTGGCGGGTTCGTGCGCCTTGTCGGAATGTTCCCGCCGACCCGCGCCGACGATGCTCAGAGGCCAGGTCGCCTGGCCGAAATGATGCGTACCGCGCGCGAGGACAGCAACTCAGAGGTTCTACCCGGCGAAGAGCATCGGACCTTCTATTCAAAGTCGGTGCCACAGCGGCTCGTCATCATGCTTGGTGGGCCAATGATGAATCTGGTCATCGCGTTTGTGCTCTTCACCGTCATTCTTGTGGGCATTGGCTTGCCTCAGACGTCGACGCAGATTGGTTCTGTCATCGCATGCGTTCCAAGCGAGAGTGATCCATCTGGCCAGGGCACGATCGAAGGTTGCGGCGATGGGGGAGCCACTCCCGCAGCTTCACTTGGCCTTAAAGCGGGCGACACGCTCGTCGCTCTCAACGGACGAGCGATTGGTCAGTGGAGTGACATCGCGAGTGCGCTGGCAGGTGTCCCAGCGGGCACGTCGGTTGCCGTGTCTATTCGGGATTCCGACTCGAACGTTCGAGCGACGACTGTTGAGCTTGCCGACCTGGCCTATCCCGAGCTCGACGAGACTGGTTCGCCAACTGGTGTGACGCTCCATCGAGCGTTCCTCGGGATCACACCCGGCACGACCTGGGTGCAGCAGCCGATTTCAGTGGTGCCGGGCGCAATGTGGAATATGACTCAGCGCTCGGTGGAGGCTTTGGCTTCGTTCCCAGCAGCTCTGCTCGAACTCGGCGGCAACCTGTTTTCGACAGCCGAACGCAATCCCGAAGGCCCTATCAGTGTCGTAGGCGTTACGCGGCTCAGTGGCGAAATTGCCGCCAGCGATCTGAGTCTTCGCTCTAAGGCGCTTGAAATCCTGGGTCTCGCGGCGAGCCTCAATCTCTTCCTCTTCCTCTTCAATCTGTTGCCCGTCTTGCCACTCGACGGCGGTCATGCGGCCGCTGCCACCTTCGAAGGCGTGCGCCGGCGCATGAACCGGTGGCGTCACCGCAAGGACCCCGGTCCGATCGACACGGCCAAGCTCCTGCCATTGACGTACGTC
>JBDLPZ010000217.1:0-10152 GCA_039800825.1 Actinomycetota bacterium | reverse complement strand
CAGGCAACGTTGTTCTCACCCCATCAATCCTTAACGACCTGCAGAACACTGTCGGTTCGAAGTACGGTGTTGAGAAGCCATTCGACCTCGTGTTCCACGGTGGTTCAGGTTCGCTGCTTTCTGAAATCCGCGAAGCTCTCGACTACGGCACCGTCAAGATGAACATCGACACCGATACCCAGTACGCATTCACGCGTCCAATCGTGGATCACATGTTCAAGAACTACGACGGCGTTCTCAAGATCGACGGCGAAGTTGGTAACAAGAAGGCTTACGACCCACGCGCCTACGGCAAGCTCGCAGAAGCTGGCATGGCTGCACGTGTGAGCCAGGCTTGTGAAGACCTTCGCTCGACTGGCACCAAGCTCAAGTAATTACCCTTAAGGATTACGTATGAATGCGCTGTCTTCAGCCGCGGTACTTCGCGCTGGAGGCAGCGCATTCGTATTGGATCTCACAGGTCCACGCCCTCCGCGGGTTCTACATTGGGGTGCTGACCTCGGTGAGCTCACCGACGATGCAATCACAAATCTCGCACTCGCGCAGCGACTCGGTCGTGGTCACTCGGCGTTTGATGCGCCGGTACCGCCATCGCTGACGCGCGACGGTGGCGAAGGTTTCTTCGGCACTCCTGGCGTGATGGGCCATCGCGCCGGCCGCGCGTTCTCGAATCGTTTTGAACTTGCATCATCGACAGTCGCTGACAACGTCGCGACCATCGTGTGCATCGATCGCGATGCCGCGCTCGAGCTGACTGCTCACTTCGAAATGACGCCACAGGGTGTTCTCAAAGCGACCTACTCGCTAAAGAACACTGGTGACAGTGATTTCGTTCTCAATGATCTCAACATCGCTTTGCCACTTTCATCCAAAGCGACTCATCACACTGATTTCACGGGCAACTGGTCGCGCGAGTTCCATCCGCAGACTCGCAGTATCGATGTCGGCACTTGGGCACGCGAAGTCCGCGAAGGACGCACTGGCCACGACTTCACTTTGACGTTCAATGCTCACACCGCTGATGCATCGTTCCAACACGGCGAGCTCTGGACGATTTCGCTCGGATGGAGTGGCAATACCCGTCACTTTGTTGAGCAGATTCCAGATGGCACCAAGTGGATTGGTGCGAGCGAACTGCTGCTGCCTGGCGAGACGATTCTCGCGCCGGGCGACTCGTACTCCACGCCGACGCTCTATGCCGTGCACTCTGACGCAGGTTTCGACGGCGTCGCTGCGAAGTTCCACGACTACATGCGCGCCCGTCCGCATCACCCTCGCCGTCCGCGTCCGCTGACGATTAACGTTTGGGAAGCCGTCTACTTCGATCACCGTTTCGACAAGCTCGCTGCACTCGCCGATGTTGCGGCGTCGGTCGGTGTCGAGCGATTCGTCCTCGATGACGGCTGGTTCGGCTCGCGCCGCGATGACCACTCAGGTCTTGGCGATTGGGTCGTTTCTGCAGATGCATGGCCAGAAGGTCTGCATCCGCTCGCCAAGAAACTTGCAGAAGTTGGCATTGAGTTTGGTCTCTGGTTCGAGCCAGAGATGATTCAGGTCGACTCTGATACGTACCGCGCGCACCCAGACTGGGTATTGCAGGTCGGCGACCGAATGCCGTTTGAGTGGCGCGAACAACAAGTCATCAATCTCGCAAACCCAGATGCATACGCGCACGTGCTGGGCCAGATCGACGATGTGCTCACTGAATACCCGAGCATCCGCTACCTCAAGTGGGATCACAATCGCGTGGTTATCGATGCGTCGTACAACGGTCACCCCGCTGTGCATGCACAGACCGCGGCGGTCTATCGCCTGTTCGATGAACTCAAGCAGCGCCACCCAGGTCTCGAGATCGAATCGTGCGCATCTGGCGGCGGTCGTGTCGATCTCGGCATTCTCGATCACACAGATCGCGTTTGGGTCAGCGATTGCAATGATGCACTTGAGCGCCAGCGCATGCAGCGTTGGACTGCACAGGTGTTGCCACCAGAACTGATGGGCTCACACATTGGCCCGGATCACTCACACACCACGGGTCGCACTCACGACCTGACTTTCCGCGCGCTGACCTCAGTCTTCTGGCATGCGGGTCTTGAGTGGGATATCACCACGACGACCGACGCCGAGCGCGAACAACTGCGCGGTTGGGCGAGCTATTACAAAGCCAATCGTGAGCTTTTCCACCAAGGTCGCATGGTGCGCGTTGATCACGCTGAACCTGCAGCCTCGATTCATGGAGTTGTCGCACACGACCAAAGTCGGGCCATCTTTTCGATGGTTCAAGAAGGCGTGACGTCCAACTCGCGTCCGCAGCCGTTGAAGTTCCCTGGTCTGGACCCAGAGCGCCAGTACCGCGTGAACGAAGCGACTCCAGCGGGGACTCCTCGCTACTGGCAGATCGTCTCTACGCCGTGGACTGTGGACGGCTTAGTCATGTCCGGTCGCGCGCTCGCAGAAGTAGGCGTTGTCGCGCCGATTCTCACGAGCGAACAAGCGACACTGATCGAGATCACTGCCCTGTAACTGCCCTGTAACTGCGCTGTAAGGCAGCGAAAAACCTGATCGAGTTCAGGTTCTCGTAACCTGACGGCTGTTCAAACTTCGCGGAGTCGGCATCCAGAACACAGATTGAGTTCGCTCACGCTTAACCAAGCCACTGCACTCTTGCGCCATCCCAACAACGGGAATGACCGAGAGGAACTCTCTGACTATGGCGCGCAATATTCGTGTTGCTACCGCAGGTGCTGTTATCGCAGCACTCGCGTCGGGCACACTCGCCATTGGCCCTGCATCTGCTGGTGCAGCTGAACTCCAATACATGAATCGCGCTGCTTCAGTTGCTGAAGCAGTCGCTACCGTGACGCAGCTCTTGTCGTCAGGTACCACAATCAACGGCAAGACCTGGCAGGGCACCCCTGACGGTATGGGCGGCGTCAAGAACGCTGACGGCACCATCACGGTCTTCGTTAACCACGAACTTTCTGCTTCTGACGCATTCGTCGCCAAGACCGAACAGTCTTACGGTGGTTACGGCTCGACCGTCAGCGCGGTCACGTACAACCCTGCGACTCAGAGCATCACCAGCATCAAGGACGCCATCAAGAAGGCAACTTGGTACGACTACTCAACCGGCGAATTCACTGACACTCCAGAAGCGCCAGAGGATGCTCCAGATGCGGATGCTTTTGCGACGCCGAACCACACCAACAACCTCAACCGCTTCTGCTCTGCATCTCTCGTTGCAACGGGTGGCCTCAGCTACACCGCTACGGAAAAGGTCAAGTACTTCGTGACCAAGACCGTTAACGGCAAGAAGGTCAAGATCGCAAAGTACAAGACCGTCAAGACGACTTACGGTGTGAAGGATCCAATCTTCATGACCGGCGAAGAAGGCAATGACGAGTCACGCATCTTCGGTCTCAACACCAAGAGCGGCGAGCTTGTTCAGCTTCCAGCACTCGGCCTGGGCGCTTCTGAGAACGTCAACATCGCACCAGCATCGGCAACTCGCAAGGCCACCGTTGCTCTGATCGGTGAAGACGGCGAAGCAACCGACAGCCAGCTGTTCCTCTACCGCGGCACCAAGCAGAAGGCAGGCGCCTGGTACCAGAAGGCTGGTCTCACCGACGGTCTCCGTTACGTTTCGAAGGTCTTCAGCTCAGGTAGCCCGTTGGCTAACGACGTTGCTGCTCGAACTGCTCTCGCTGAGAAGTCGATCACCTCGGTTGTGCGTGGCGCAGCTCCTGCTGCGATCACCAAGGTCAAGGTTGTTGCTGGCCAGCTCACCCTTACCACTGCTGCTGGTGCTTCGGTTAAGGCTGGCGACGTTGTGACCCTCGCAGGTCTCGCAACTGTCGGTGGCGTTGACCTCAGCAGTGCAAACGGCGAAAACACCGTTGTTTCTGCAACCTCGACGACCATCGTCATTGGTGCAGACGCAGATGATCTTGCTGAAACCGTTACCGATGCAGGTACCGTTGCTATCGCAGCTGACACTGTTGTGATCAGCGCGACCGCACACGGCCTTGTCGAAGGCGACACCGTTTCACTCCGCGGCATCACTGACTCTGCACTCGCTGGCAAGTACGTCGTCACTGGTGCTCCAAGTGCAAACGTCTTCACCGTTACTGCAGCTGGCGCAGCGCTTAACCTCACCGGTGGTTCTGCACACAAGATGCTCGACGTCTCGTTCAAGAAGGTCCCAACCGACCTCGCTGGCGATGCACAGCAGGTTCTCGCAAAGCTCCGCGGCACCGTGTTCGCACGTGTCGAAGACGCTGCCTTCAACCCACAGAACGCAAACGAGTTCTTCTTCATCACGACTCAGTCAGACTCTGATGGCGTTGGCGTCGCTGGCGTTAAGGAGAGCGGCCGCGATGGTGGCGCTCTTTGGAAGATGACCTTCGCAGACGTTGCTCACCCAGAGTTGGGCGCACAGCTTGAACTCGTGCTCAACGGCACCGAGGCTCCTGCTAACGATCCTGCGATCAAGATCAACAAGCCGGACAACCTGACCGTCACCAACGATGGCAAGTACATCTTGGTTCAGGAAGATCCAGGCGGCAACGATCACATCTCGCGTCTGCTGGCTGTTCGTTTGTCTGACAACAAGTTGGTTTCGGTTGCTGAATTCAGCCGCACCCTCTTCGCTCCAAACAGCGTAAACAGCTACATCACCAACGATGAAGAAAGCTCAGGCGTCTTCGATGCCACCAGCCTGCTCGCAGCTGCCGGTGACACCGCGTCGTACTTCTTCTTCAACGCACAGGTTCACCCAATCGGCAAGGATGGCGGCGGCAACAGCCTCAGCGCAGATGCGCTTAAGGCTCGCGTCGTAGCTCTGATGCGCCCTGATCTGATCGCTCAGACCAACCTCAGCATCACCAACGTCAACCGCGCGTCTGCTTCGGCAACCAGCATCACCGTCACGGTGAGCGACCTGGGCGGCCTCGCCGTCAACGATACGGTGACCTTGCTCGGTCTGACCAAGGAGCTCAACGGCACCTACGCAGTCACTGGTGTGAATGCAGATGCCAAGACCTTCACGGTCAAGGTGGCAGCAACGTTGGTCCAGGTTGGCGACTTCGCCGGCACGGTCAACTCAGTGGCAATCACCACCGATGCAGCAGCTGAAGCGGCTCTCAAGGACACGATCATCGAAGGTGGCGCTCTGTACACCCTCAAGATCAGCGACTGGGATGCCCTCTTCAACACCGCACCGCTCGTATAACTAAATCCTCGCAATCCCCCTCGTAACACCTCAGCAGATGGCGGTCACCTTCGGGTGGCCGCCATCTCGTTTACCTAGTGTTCACTCAGGCTTCGGCTGGACTAAACCTCTGTTACGGATTCCCGACACCCCGTCAGCGCACCATTTCCCTGTGACCACGATTGAGTCTCCAGCCACGCAGGCGCCGACCCCTCGCAACATCCCGGTAGTGCGCCGCGTCAGTGACCGCGTCTTTCGCGGAATCTTGATCGCCGGCGGCCTCGCTGCCTTCATCATTCTTTCGGGCATCTTCGGCTACCTTGCCAAGAGCGCGACTCCAGTTCTTAAGGCTTTCGGCTTCGAATTCTTCACCGGCAGCGTCTGGTATTCAGGCGACGGTCTACTGGCATCTGAGGGATCAGTAGACCCTGCTCAGTTTGGTTTGTTGCCAATGTTGTGGGGCTCGCTGCTCATTGCGTTTGTTGCAGTCGCAATTGCGCTGCCACTGGCAGTCGGCGTCGCCCTCGCAGTGACGTACATGATCCCGAAGAAGCTGGCGCTGCCACTCACGATCTTCATCGATCTTGTCGCCGCCATTCCGTCGATTGTGTTCGGCCTCTGGGGCTTCTACGTCCTGATGCCACACGGCGCGCTGTGGGCTCAGTGGCTCAACACGAACCTCAGCTGGGTGCCTTTCTTCCAGGTCGAATTTCCGGCTTTTGAGCAGTCGCCGTTCATGGCCGGCATCGTGCTTGCAATCATGATCACCCCGATCATCGCTGCAGTCGCTCGCGAAATCTTCGCGGCCGTGCCACGCGATCTCATCACTGGCGCGCAGGCGCTCGGCGCTTCGCGCTGGACGCTCATCCGCGACGTGGTTTTGCCATTCGGCCGCGGTGGCATCATCGGTGGCGCAATGCTCGGTCTCGGCCGCGCACTTGGCGAAACCATTGCAGTGTTCTTCGTGCTTCAGCTCTTCACGGAAGGCACCAACTGGTTCCACATTCTCGAGAGCTCCGGTGGTTCGGTCGCATCGCTGATCGTCAGCCGCTTCGGCGAAGCACAGCCACTTGAACTTTCAGCTTTGTTCGGTGCTGGTTTGGCTCTGTTCTTGATTACTTTGCTTGCTAACGCTGGCGCGACTGCGATCGTCGCCGCATCGACAAGGAAGCGCAAATGAGCGACCTCCTCACCATCCCAGCGCCGCACGAACCGTGGAAAGTTTCTGACCCGCTGTTCACTGCTCAGCAGCTAATCACGCACCTTGGCACGCCACTGTTGGCAGCTCTTATCACTGTGCTTTCGCCGGTTTCTGGGTATTCAGGCTTTTTTGTTGTGTGGCTGCCGCTGCACGTCATCACCGCAGGTCTGCTCGGCAAGTATGGACACCGCAAGAAGGACTTCGCTAACACGACTCTCGAAGTCTTGATGGGCGCAGCACTCGTTGTGTTCGGAACTTTCGTTGCATCGGTGATGTGGCCAGTTGTCTCCAACGGCATCGCCGGTTTCCATTTCAGCCTGCTGACCCAGGATGCCTCGGCGACTGAAGTAGATGCTCCACTCAACGTTGGCGGCATGGGTCACGCAATCCTCGGCTCGCTCATCATCGTCGGTGCAGCGACTGCAATTTCGGTTCCAATCGGCGTTCTCGCAGCGCTGTACGTGACTGAAGTCCGCGGCAAGCTCACGCCGTTTGTACGCTTCTTCGTTCAGGCAATGTCTGGCGTTCCGTCGATTGTCGCTGGTCTCTTCGTCTACGCAGCCCTGGTCGTCTCGGGTCTGCTGCAGTTCTCGGGACTCGCTGGTGCGATTGCACTGTCGATCCTGATGCTGCCGACCGTGGCTCGTACCGCTGAAGAAATCTTGCGACTCGTGCCAGACGATCTCCGCACTGCAGCGCTCGCTCTCGGTGGCACTCAGTGGCGCGTCGTACGCATGGTGGTTTTGCCAGCAGCGCGCAGTGGCTTGATCACCGCCGCGATCCTCGGTATTGCCCGCGTCGCTGGCGAAACCGCACCGCTCTTGTTGACCGCATTCGGTAACACCGCGTTCAACGCAAATCCAGTGTCTGACTCGATGTCGGCGCTGCCACTGTACGTCTTCTCCCAGATGCTTCTGGGCGGAGAAAACGATGTCGCTCGCGCGTGGGTTGCTTGCCTCGTGCTGCTCGTCATCGTCGGAGTTCTTTTCACGACCGCACGCGTGGTCGCGAGCAAAATGAAGAAGGCCTAAATGGAGGAAGAAATGAGCCTGGACATCGAAACTGCAGCTGCGCTTAAGCAGACTGTTCGAATCGTCCCACCAAGCGATGGCGTTGCTGCGCTTGAGGCGAAAAACATCAACGTGTGGTTCGGCAACCATCACGTGCTCAGTGATGTGAACCTGCGCTTCCCAACCAACTCAGTCACGGCGCTGATTGGTCCATCGGGCTGCGGCAAGTCGACCTTCATTCGCACGCTTAACCGAATGCACGAACTTCTGCCAGGCGCCAAGCTCGCCGGTGAAGTCCTCGTCGACGGTGAAGACATTTACGGTCCAAAGCAAGATCCAGTCAACGTTCGTTTGCATGTCGGCATGGTGTTCCAGAAGCCAAACCCGTTCCCATCGATGTCGATCGGTGAGAACGTGCTCGCTGGCCTGAAGCTCGCTAAGCGCAAGGTCGAGAACAAGGAGGAAATCCTTGAAGACGCACTCACCAAGGCCGGTCTGTGGAACGAAGTGAAGGATCGCCTCAAGGTCAGCGCTGGTGCGCTTTCTGGTGGTCAGCAGCAGCGTCTGTGCATCGCGCGTTCGCTCGTCCTGCATCCTTCTGTTTTGCTGATGGATGAGCCTTGCTCGGCTCTCGATCCAGGCTCAACGGCCCGCATCGAAGAGACCATCCGCGAGCTCAGCCACAACATGACGATCGTTATCGTCACGCACAACATGCAGCAGGCGCTTCGCGTTTCTGACTACACCGCTTTCTTCTTGTCGACCGATGGCAAGCCTGGCCAGGTTGTCGAAGCTGGCGAGACCGTTCAGCTCTTCCATGAGCCTAAGGACAAGCGCACTGACGACTACGTTCACGGACGCTTCGGCTAAGTCACCAAAAGTTCACCTGAAATAGACCTCTTCGTCTCTCTGGCGAAGGGGTCTGTTTCTTTTATAACTCTAACTTTCGTCTCACGTTGCGACCCACTCAGGCCCTGCTCCGTAGGGCAATCGCAACTCCATGAAAGGAAATAGCATGCGAAAGCGTTTGCTTGCTTCAATTGTTGCTGCTGGTTTGACCGCAGGTATGGTGCTTGCAGCACCTGCAATGGCCGCGGAGACCAACCTCAAGGGTGCAGGTTCTTCGTTCGCTAATAAGTACATCACCCAGTGTGCTGTTAAGAATTCGTCTTACTCCGTTGCATACGGTTCTGTTGGTTCAGGCGCTGGTCGTACCGCGTTCGCTAACGGCTCTGTCGCATTTGGTGCTTCTGATGCTGCGTCGGCAATCGCTTCTGGCTGGTCCGGCTCACGCTCTTCTTACACTTCTGCAAACGACAAGTGGACGTACATCCCAGTCGTTGGCGGTCCAATCTCAGTTCTTTACAACGTCCCAGGTGTTGCTAGCGGCAAGCTCAAGCTTGATTCACTGACCCTCGCGAAGATCCTCGCTGGCAAGATCACCAAGTGGAATGACTCGGCGATCAAGGCTCTCCAGGATTCAGCTGTTAAGTCGAAGCTGCCTGCCAAGCCAATTCGTGTCGTCTACCGCGCAACCAACTCAGGTACCTCTGAGAACCTCACTAACTACCTCCGTCAGACCGCTCCAAGCGTGTGGACCCGTCCAAAGAACGGCACCATCGCCCAGGGCAACCCAGCCGGCCGTATGCCAGCAGGTTCTGTCGGTGCAGCAAACTCGCAGGCACTTGTGACGTCAGTGAAGTCAATGAAGTACACGATCGGTTATGCCGACTTGTCTGACGCAGTGGATGCAGCCGGCAAGCCAAAGGTTTCGGTTGCTACGTTGAAGAACGCAAACGGCGAATACGTTGCTCCAAGCTCTGCTGCAGCATCGAAGTTCCTCGAGTCCTTCTACTCACGCAAGTACTTCAACTCGGTCTCGGGTGCGGTCAACTTGGACTTCACTGCGAAGGTTGCTGGCGCTTACAACATGTCATTGATCACCTACGCGATCGCTGACAAGGGCGCTGGTTCACAGGATGTTGAAAACTTCATCAACTACCTGCTCAACGACTGTGGCACCCAGTTCGCCTCATCGCTGGGTTACTCACCAATCACCGGCCAGCTGAAGACCAACGCTCAGAAGCTCGTCGACGCAATCAAGTCATAGTTCTCCATTAATTGAGGGGCGCTCCTGCAGGAGCGCCCCTCAGTCATTTTGTGCGGGCACTTCGTTAGACTCCGTTCGCAAGACCAGCGGGTGCTTGCTTGATTTAGCTCAGATTTAGCAGATAGACAGGAGGCGCCCTGATGCCAGCCATCGTGTTGTTGGGTGCCCAGTGGGGCGACGAAGGCAAAGGTAAAGCCACAGATCTCTTAGGAAGCCGCGTCGACTACGTCGTGCGCTACCAAGGTGGAAACAACGCCGGCCATACCGTTGTTATCGGTGACAAGAAGTTCGCGCTGCACTTGCTGCCGAGCGGCATTCTCAGCCCTGAGGTTGTGCCGGTTATCGGCAACGGCGTTGTCGTCGATCCCGCAGTGTTGCTCCACGAGATCGAAGGTCTCGAGGCTCAGGGCGTCGATACTTCCAAGCTCGTGCTGTCTGCGAACGCGCACATCATCACGCCGTACCACATCATGCTCGACAAGGTCACTGAGCGTTTCTTGGGCAAGTCCAAGATTGGTACGACTGGTCGCGGCATCGGTCCGACGTATTCCGACAAGGTCGCTCGCGTTGGTATTCGCGTGCAGGACTTGTTCGACGAAAAGATCTTGCGCGCCAAGGTTGA
>JBDLPZ010000216.1:0-4373 GCA_039800825.1 Actinomycetota bacterium | reverse complement strand
GAGTCGCGAACATCAGTGAGGTCTACTTCGATTCCGTAATGCTCGACCTTGACGGTCTCGGCGCGCTGCGCACATTCGGCGCGAGTCAGATTTTCGGTTGACACAATGAACCTCTCGGTGGGTGCTTCGTTGATCCCTAGCGGCGCATTTTCACAGAGAGCGGCGTCGAGTGCGATAGTGGGGCTATGACAAGCCAATCTGCCACTTTCTACTTCGATCCGATCTGCCCATGGGCCTGGATTTCGTCTCGCTGGCTGCTCGAAGTCACTCAGGTGCGTGACGTCGAGGTGTCTTTCCGAGTCATGTCTCTCGCGGTTCTCAATGAAGGCCGCGAGCAGTCTGGGAAATACACAAAGATGCTGGCGCAGGCGTGGGGTCCTGTTCGAGTGGTCACAGCTGCGGCCGCGAATCACGGTGACAGCGCCATCGCTGGTCTCTACACCGCTCTCGGTCAGCAGATTCATCTCGGCGGCAAGGGCATTGATGTTGATAATCCAGACCAGATCAAACAGTCGGTCGTTGCGGCATTGGCTGAGGCTGGGCTGCCAGCAGAATTGATCGCGGCCTGGGACTCCACTGAATACGACGAGGCAGTTCGCGCTTCTCATGCTGCGGGCATGAATCCGGTCGGCATGGACGTCGGCACGCCTGTCATTCACGTAGGGGAGACCGCCTTCTTCGGACCTGTCATCAGCCCTGCGCCTCGTGGCGAAGCGGCCGGCGTGCTGTGGGATGGTGTTGTCGCGGTCGCGTCTACTCCGGGATTCTTCGAGATCAAGCGCAGTCGCACTGTCGGCCCGATTTTCGATTAATCCCGCTCGGGCGGTCTTGACCTAATTTTCTGCTCTGCCACAATCCGCCCATGCGTATTCACCTTGGTACAGACCACGCCGGCTTCGAGTTTAAGAACGCCTTGGCCCAACACCTGCGTGAGCTTGGCCACGACGTCGTCGACCATGGCGCTGACGCTTATGACGCTGAGGACGATTACCCAGCCTTTTGCATCGCCGCGGCCGAAGCCGTTGCGTCGGAAGGCGACAGCCTCGGCATCGTCATCGGTGGCTCAGGCAATGGTGAGCAGATCGCGGCCAACAAGGTCGTCGGAATTCGCGCCGCACTAGCTTGGAGCGTTGAGACTGCACAGCTCGCCCGCGAACACAACAATGCCAACGTGATTGGTCTTGGCGCTCGCATGCACGACCAGGCCACCTCGTACGCAATCGTCGAGGCGTTTATCAACACGCCGTACAGCAACGCAGAGCGTCACAACCGCCGCATCGCACAGATTGCCACCTACGAGAACTCCTGACGATGACAGCTCGGATTTCGAAAGACACCCAGCTGTGTATTTCGATGTCGGCCCGGCCCAGCAATATCGGTACACGCTTTCATAATTACTTGTACGAGCAACTTGGACTCGATTTCGTCTATAAAGCATTCGCTCCGCGAGATCTCGCTCAGGCGGTCGCGGGCATTCGAGGCCTCGGCATTCGCGGTGCCGCCGTCTCCATGCCTTTCAAGCATGCAGTCATTGCGCTGCTCGACGAAATCGATCCGACGGCCGCTGTGATTGATTCCGTCAACACAATCGTCAACACTGATGGCCGCCTCAAGGGTTACAACACCGACTTCATCGCGGTGCGGTCGCTTCTCGCCGTCGCTGACCTCGATCGAGAGTCGCGAGTGGTCGTTATCGGCAGTGGTGGGATGGCTCGCGCCGTCCTCGCCGCCGTCGCCGACCTTGGTTTTACTCAGCGTTTCGTGCTTGCGCGCAATGTCGAGACGGCAACCCCGATGGCCGCCCAGTACTCCGCAACGCTGATTGGTTCGGACGCCGGCCACGCTTTCGATGTCATCATCAACGCGACGCCTATCGGAATGGCTGGGGGACCGGAGTCAGAGCTCTTACCCATCTCAGAATCAGCCGTCGCCGCGGCGAGCCTCGTCTTTGATGTGGTGGCCGTGCCGATCGAAACGCCATTGATTGACCTCGCACGAAAGCTCTCCAAACCTGTCATAACGGGCAGGGAAGTCATGACGCTGCAAGCAATCGAGCAGTTTGAGCTGTACACAGGCGTCCGTCCGACCGCTGAGCTAGCCGCTTCCGCTGCAGACTTTGCGAATAACTAGCGGTTCTTCGCTCTTCTCTTGACCGTGTCCTTTAGTCTTACCTGACCAAACCAAAAGGCGGCACAACCGTGAGCGAGACAAGAATCCCACTTGATCGTTGGGGGCTGATTTCAGCACCTGCGAAATATGCGGGCTGCTATCTCTTCATCAAGTCTGCGAGCGTCGGCTATGCGGCCGACCAGCACGCTGGTGATTTTCAGATGGTGCGTCGTCGGCCAGGTTTGACTGAGCATCACCCAGACAACGCCACCGCATGGGTCAAGTCATCCGAAGCCGGTAAGTGGATTGTTGACGGCGGTTACGAATTCAGTGAGTGGCTACCCAACGCGGTTGAGCCACAGTGGAATCCGTACGTCACCAAGCCGATGAAATGGGATGCGTTCCAAACCGAGGCTGTCATCGCTGCGTTCAAGCAGTCCGTTCTGGCCGCCGCGGGCAAAGTTCCTAACGCTGCAGCCGTGCTCACGGATACTGAATGGGCGCGCGACATCATCGAACAGGAGGCATGGGACGGCAAACTGCCCATTCGCGTGCTTGATGTGATGCTGCAGGATCAAGATCCAGACTTCTTCGCGGCTGTCATCTCAGGTCCGCTCGAAGATTTGTTGAGCTACCAGAACAAGACATACGGCGAACCCATTCGCGACAAAGGTCTCAAAGATGTCCGTTGGGCGACCGCGTTGAAGCAGGTATCCATTTCGATTGATACCTGGCAAGAGTTGCCGCGCCAGCTTCGCGCGCTGATTCCGCAGCCAGACGCAGATCAATAATCGCAAATCGACAAACATTTCCTTGCGGCCGCTTGCGCAGCACCTATGAAAGGCAACCATTGATTTCCGTCATTACTGGCGCTTATGGCAATGCTGGCGATTACCTCATCGGCTCGGCTGCGCGCGGCCTGCTTAAGAATCATGTCGAGTCGAACATCACCAATCTCGATCGACTGAACTTGGACGATGCTGCGTACGACGCGATCAACAAGTCGCGCTTTGTGCTGCTGACTGGCGGTCCTGCTTACCAAAAGCGCGTTTACCCAAAGATCTATCCGCTCGATTTGAGCCGCGTCAATGTTCCTGTCGTTCCATTCGGTCTCGGCTGGAAAGGCAAGCTCGACGAGAATCCCGCCGACTTCACCTTTAGTGACCAGGGTCTGAGCTTCGTTCAGCAGGTGCATTCGAACTTTTCTGGTTTCTCCAGCGCGCGCGACCCGTTCACGGTAGCGATGCTTAACGCCAATGGAGTTTCGAACGTCGAAATGACTGGCTGTCCTGCTTGGTACAACGAGCCAACGTTCAACAACGATTTTGCGTGGAGCGGTCAGCCGAAGAACGTCTTGGTTTCCGTTCCCGCCGCGAAGACTGATCAACTCGATGCGTTGATGGACTTCGTCCGCGAACGTTTCCCTAAATCCAACCGAACGCTGCTGTTCCAGGCCGGCCTCAATCCCACCGCCGCGCAGTCAGATCCTGCTCTGCGCAAGTGGCTTCTGCGCACGGCCGCGGTCGGCGCCCTCAAGGGCTTCCGAGTCGTCTCGACTACAGGCAGCCTCGATCGCTTCTTGAATCTTCTCGACCTAAACGACGTCCACCTGGGCTACCGCGTTCATGCTCACATCGGCACTCTCGCTCGTCGCAAGCCCAGCGTGCTGATTGCAGAAGACTCCCGCGGTCTCGGTCAAATGTCTGCGCTGGGCAGCGCAGTGCGCCGCTCGGACGACGATCACGCTGGCTTGATCGCGAGCCTTCACTCCTACTTCGATGAGCAGGCTGACGAGTCGCGCCGTGCGGTCGAGGCGATGAAGCAACGCTTCCCAGTCATGCTCGATTTTCTCAATCAGGTGGCCCAGCCCCGTAGCTAGAGCGCGCCTAGGAGCGCCAAAGCCCGCCCCCTGTGGGTGCGGCTGCCGCCCCTTCAGCGACCAATAAGCAAAGCCCCCGGCGTTGGCCAGGGGCTTTCCTTTTACGAGCGGGTGACGAGAATCGAACTCGCGTGGTCTGCTTGGAAGGCAGAGGCTCTACCATTGAGCTACACCCGCGTGCAGAGCAGTGCGAAGGGTACGGTATCGTTCGCCCGCCGCTGAACGGGATGTAGCGTAGTGGCTAGCGCGCCTGCTTTGGGAGCAGGAGACCGGGAGTTCGAATCTCCCCATCCCGACCAACTATCACCACCACCAATCCGGTGGTGGTTTTTAGTGAGGTAACCCCTCTTGTCGAAAGGTTCACCATGAAGGCCGAACTCGAGAA
>JBDLPZ010000215.1:0-5277 GCA_039800825.1 Actinomycetota bacterium | reverse complement strand
GCCCTGGCAATCTCGCGTGGCGCGCGGCAGAACTTCTCGCGAAGCATGCAGGCGTCGAGCCTCAGGTGCACCTCCACATCACCAAGCGCATTCCAGTTGCGGGCGGCATGGCTGGCGGTAGCGCAGATGCTGCTGGCGCGCTCATCGCATGCGACGCGTTGTGGCAGCTCGGAACGCCGCGCGAAGAACTGCTCGCACTCGCAGCTCAGCTCGGAAGTGACATTCCATTCTCCGTCACAGGTGGCACTGCGCTCGGTCGAGGTCGCGGCGATGAACTCACGACCATGATGGCTCGCGGCGAATTTCATTGGGTGTTCGCGCTCTCGAACGAAGGCCTATCGACACCCGCTGTTTACAACGAGTTCGATGTGACGAGTCCAGATGCGCCAACGCCTGAGGTTTCACCTGCATTGATCGCCGCGATTGCGGCAGGCGATGTTCGCGCTGCAGCGAAGCATTTTGAAAACGATCTTCAGGTTCCTGCAATTCGTCTGCGCCACTCACTGAACGCGACACTACGTGCTGGTCGCGAGGCCGGCGCGCTCGCTGCACTTGTGTCTGGCAGCGGTCCGACGTGCGCATTCCTTGCTCGCGATGCAGACCATGCGATCGAACTTGCGATCGAACTTCAGGCATCTGGAGCAGTGCATCGCACTGTGCGCGCCAGCGGCCCTGTCCGCGGCGCCCACGTCGTCAGCATTGACTAGCATCGATTAACTGAGACGAGCTGTGCTCGGGCGGTCCTGTCACACGCAGAACCGACCCCGAACTTACGTGAGTCAGATTATGCGAAACTGCGCTGGATAGTGAGCGGCGAGTGAATGCTCTGTGGAAAAGCCGTTGGTCGGCTTGGTCGAACGGCGCAGTGACGCGACATCGAGATCAGGCGCTGCTGTTGCCACGCAGCAACAATCTGATCGACTTCGTCCAAGTGCTCGCTCAATGACGCAGTGACTAGAGGCTTGGGAGGCCGTGTACGACGAGCTCATCGAGAGCATGGCGCTGACGTCCGGCTGTTTCGCGCTGATGCAGCTGTTCACTCAACTGATCGGCAGGTGCGAGGCGACCAACAGCGACGACAGCAATCAGTTTCGTGCGGTCATTGAAGCCGAGAACTGACTGAATTGCGTCAGCCTTAAAGCCGCCCATCTGGTGAACGTGCCAGTCGAGAGCGTGAGCCTGTGTCGTGAGGAGCGACACGGCGAGGCCGGTGTCGTAGTCCGACCACTTTCGTTCTTTGCCTTCGGCATCGGCGAACTCTGCGCCGACGATGATGAATGCCGATGCGCGCGGAGACCATTCTTTGTTGAAGCCGGCGAGTGCATCGAGCACTGACTGGAACTCGGCTTCACCGCGGCGCACAACTGCGAATCGCCATGGCTGGCTGTTGTTGGCCGACGGCGACCACCGTGCAGCCTCGAGCATTGCGAGAACGTCGTGATCAGAAATCACAGCAGACTCGTCGAAAGAACGTGGGCTCCAGCGCTCAGCGATGAGCGGATGAATTTCAACAGCGGTTTCGGGCTTCTTAATGTCGTTAGTCATGATTAACCATTCTTTGGGGTGAGGCCGAGTGAAACTCCCGCGAGACCGCGAGGCTTGGTTGCGAGTTGTGCAGCGAGTGCATGGATCGCACGTGCTGCATCTGAATCCGGTGCCGCTACGACGATTGGTTCGCCGTTGTCACCGCCTTCCCTAAGTTTGACGTCGAAAGGAATCTGAGCGAGAACTGGCACGTCGACATCGAGTGCGTCGGTGAGGAGCTCCGCGACAAGTTCGCCGCCGCCTGAGCCGAACAAATCCATTGGTTCACCGCAGTGGTGGCACATCACAGACGACATGTTCTCGATGACACCGGCGACTTTCTGCCGAGTGATTTGAGCCATCATGCCAGCGCGGACGGCGACGTCGGATGCAGCGGTCTGAGGCGTGGTCACGATGACGAGCTGTGCGTTGGGTAGCAGCTGTGCCGTAGAGATGGCTATGTCGCCAGTGCCTGGCGGAAGGTCGAGAAGCAAAACGTCGAGGTCACCCCAGTAGAAATCGGAGAGGAACTGCTCGAGCACCTTGGCCAACATTGGTCCGCGGAATGCGACTGGCTCTGGTTTGCCACCAGGCTTAAATGAAAGCATCGAAAGCGCCTTCACACCGTGAGCCTGTGGCGGCATGCGCAAGTCTTTGTCGACGAACGTCGCGGTACTGGTGAGACCGAGAATGCCGGGGATCGAGTGGCCGTAGACGTCGGCGTCGATGATGCCAACGCTGTAGCCCTGCTGTGCCATCGCAACGGCGAGATTGACGGTGAGTGATGACTTGCCGACGCCACCCTTGCCAGAGGCGATTGCATAAATCTTTGTGGTCGAAGTCGGGTCTGCGAACGGAATGACCTTCTTAGGCCCAGTGAGCTTCTCGCGCAGTGCGGAGCGCTGCTCGTCGTTCATCACGTCGAGGCGGACGTCGACGTCCTCGACGCCTTCAATCTCGAAAACGGCGGCGCGGACGCGGCTCATGATGTTGTCCTGCATCGGGCAGGCTTTGATGGTCAAGAAGACTTCGACTGTGACTTTGGAGCCCTGAATAGCGACGGATTTGACCATTCCCAGTTCAGTGATTGGCCGATG
This sequence comes from Actinomycetota bacterium, assembly GCA_039800825.1. Classification (GTDB taxonomy): domain Bacteria; phylum Actinomycetota; class Actinomycetes; order S36-B12; family UBA5976; genus JAFMIT01. The sequence goes on along the minus strand of JBDLPZ010000215.1, from coordinate 2,656 downwards.
GATTTCGGGGTCATCTACGGTTGCGAGGGCGGCCAGGACTGCTTCTTGAGTGATCACAGCCCAAGCCTAAACCGAGGCTACTTAGCCTGCCCGTTGTCCTCTTTGTCGGCCTTCTCAGCACGATCATCGAGCTCCTCGATGAGGTCTTCGAGCTCGCCACGGATGAAGTCACGGGTGGCGACTTCGCCCAGAGCGACGCGCAACGCAGCAATCTCGCGGCTCAAGAACTCTGTCTCGGCCATGAGGCGCTCGGTGCGTGCACGGTCATCCGCGTACGTGATGCGGTCGCGGTCAGCCTGGCGGTTTTGCGCCAACAAGATGAGAGGCGCGGCGTATGAAGCCTGAAGCGACAGCAGCAGCGTCAAGAAGATGAACGGGAAGCCGTCTGGACTCATCTCTTCAGGTGCGATCACGTTCCATGCGACCCACGCCACGATGAACACGGTCATGTACGCAATGAAGCGCCACGAACCGATGAAGCGAGCGATGCGCTCTGAAATCTTGCCGAAGGTTTCGCCATCGATCTGAGGGCGGAGGTTGCGGCGCTGCGTCAGAGGCGCATCGAGGCGACCAGAACGAACGGGATGACGATCTTCGTCACGAGCCATCTTGCACCTCCTCTTCGTCAGTCTGTCGCCAGTCCTCAGGCAACATGTGGTCAACCAAGTCGTCCACGGTGACGGCGCCGAGCAAACGTCCGGCCTCATCCACCACCGGTAGCGCCACCAAGTTATAGGTCGCGAAATAACGCGCGACCGTACTCAATGGAGACAGTGGTCCAACTGGTTCAAGGTCTTTATCAATCACCGCCGACACAAGTGTCGAAGGTGGTTCGCGCAGCAGTCGCTGGAAATGAGCGACGCCGAGGTATTTGCCGGTCGGGGTCTCGAGCGGTGAACGCACGACGTAGACCTGCGAAGCAAGCGATGGCGGAATGTCTGGGTTGCGAACGCGCGCCAAAGCTTCAGCCACCGTTGCATCTGGTGGCAGAAGAACAGGTTCGGTCGTCATCATGCCGCCGGCGGTGTAGTCACCGTAGGAGAGCAGTCGCTTGAGATCTTCTGCGTCTTCAGGCTCGAGAGCTTCGATAATTTCCTGTGCTGCAGTCTCAGGAAGTTCCTTCAAGAGGTCGGCTGCGTCGTCTGGATCCATTTCTTCGACGACGTCGACAACGCGATCAATGCCGAGCTGCTGTACGAGCTCAACGCGGTCGTCTTCAGGAAGTTCTTCAAGAACGTCAGCGAGACGCTCGTCATCGAGTTCGCGAGCGACGTCGAGACGGCGAGCGTCGGGGAGTTCGCGCAAGACGTTTGCCAAGTCGGCAGCGCGCAACTGTGAGTACTGCTCCATCAAGTTGTCGACGGCCTGCGCCTCTGTCTGCTGACCAAACTCGTTGAGCTGATTCCAGTCGACAGTGACGCCCTCGCCATAGCGGCGGAAACCGCTGGCGAGCTTGCGGACAAAAATGCGGGTGACATGCCAGTCGCGAGTACGTGGCTGCCATTCCATCGCCAAGTCGCCGATGACGGCAGCGACGTTGTCGCTCGAGAGAGTGACCTTGCGGTCGAGCAGCTCAGCAATGCTGAGAAGTTCGCTGTCGCGCTGACGGAAGCGCTGAAGGTCGACCTTGCCAGTCGAAATAACCTGGCCAGGCTCAATCGAGGTGATGCGGCTCATCGGCATGAAAATGCGGCGACGAGGAGGAACTTCAATCACGAGACCTAGTGCGAGTGGGGGACGGCCGCTGCGCATGGTTACGACAACATCGCGCACCTTGCCGACTGAGTCACCATGAGGGTCAAAAACGTCAGTTCCGGCAAGACGCGCCACATATACGCGGGAAGTCGTCTGGCTCACGGGGTCAGGGTAGTCGCGATTTTCCCTCTTGCGGTACGTCCAGACGCACCAAGTGGTACGTGCACAAGCCCTAAGTGGTACGTGCGCAGGCAGTACCCTCAGCGCCATGCAGGACTTTCTCGATATTCGCTTCTTGGGCTCGGTCATAGTGACGTTGTTCGTCATCATGGATCCGCCCGCGGCGGTTCCTGCCTTCTTAAGCCTCGCCGGCGGCAAGGAGCCCAAGGTGCGCTCGCGCCTCGCCCGTCAAGCAACGCTCACCTCGATGGGCGTCATCGTGCTGTTCGCAGTACTTGGCGAGCAGGTACTGAGCTACCTCAAGATCTCGCTTCCGGCCCTCCAAGGCGCCGGCGGCCTCCTGCTGCTCCTTGTCTCGCTCAACCTCCTGGTCGGCCAAGAAGAAGAAGCAAGCAAGGTCAAGGACGTCAACATCGCGCTCGTGCCACTCGGCACGCCACTGCTCGCTGGTCCTGGTGCGATCGTTGCGACCATCTTGTTTGCTCGTCGCGCCGAAGGCCCGTCGCAGTGGCTCGCACTCGCAGTCGCGGTCGCCGTTGTGCATGGTCTGATTTGGGCGGCACTTCGATTCTCTGGCGGTATCGCCAAGCTGCTCGGCACGAGCGGCATCACCGTTGTGAGTCGTATCGCCGGTCTGTTGCTCGCCGCGATTGGCGTCCAGCTCATCGCCGACGCGGTCTACGGATTCATTGCTGCTGGATAGCGCATGAAGATTTCGCCATCTGCAATAGGTACGTGGATGACATGTCGTCGCCAGTACTTCTTCCAGTATGTCGAACGT
>JBDLPZ010000214.1:0-9073 GCA_039800825.1 Actinomycetota bacterium | reverse complement strand
AGGAATGCAAACACCGCTGGGTTGTATGCAAGGCTCGCAACAATCGTGCCCAGCAGTAACAATCCAACAGCTGTAGCCACTGGCAAATTGCGACCAGTGTTTACAGTGCGGTGTTTGCGAGCCATCATCAGACTTCGAGAAGCTCGGCTTCTTTGTGCTTGAGCAGGTCGTCAATCATCTGAACATGCTTCGAAGTGACATCGTCGAGCGACTTCTCAGCGCGACGAACCTCGTCCTCACCGGCGTCGCCATCCTTCTGCAACTTATCCAGCCCATCCTTAGCATGGCGACGGATGTTGCGTAGCGAGACGCGTGAATCTTCGGCTTTCTTGCCAGCAAGCTTGATGTATTCCTTGCGGCGCTCTTCTGACAGTTGTGGCAATGGCACGCGGATGACGTTGCCGTCGTTCGAAGGATTAACACCGAGATCTGAGTCGCGGATGGCCTTCTCGATCTGCGCAAGCACAGTCTTGTCGAACGGAGTCACGACGATGAGGCGAGCTTCCGGAGACTGGAAAGAGGCCAGCTGCTGCAGAGACGTCGGCGTTCCGTAGTACTCGACAAAAATCTTGTTAAACATGGCTGGATTGGCACGACCGGTGCGAATGGTCATGAAGTCTTCTTTGGCGACTTCGACCGCCTTGTTCATCTTCTCTTCTGCTTCAAGCAAGATTTCGTCGATCATGAGTCTCTCCTCTGAGATGAAACGTACGTACCGATTCGCTCACCCGCGACTGCGCGGGCGATATTGCCGTCTTCAAGAAGATTGAAAACATGAATCGGAAGATTGTTGTCCTGGCACAAGCTGATCGCTGTCGCATCAGCAACCTTGAGATTGCGAGCGAGAACCTCAGCGTGACTTATTTCATCAAGTTTGATGGCGTTCGGGTTCTTCTTCGGGTCTGAGTCGTAGACGCCGTCGACACCCTTGGCCATCAGCACAACTTCGGCACCTATTTCGAGCGCACGCTGTGCTGCACAGCTATCGGTAGAAAAGTACGGAGCTCCGAGGCCTGCACCGAAAACGACGACGCGACCCTTTTCGAGGTGGCGAATCGCACGCAACGGCACATAAGGCTCAGCAACCTGGCCCATCGAAATAGCGGTCTGCACACGAGTCGGGCAACCCTGCTTCTCAAGGAAGTCCTGGAGGGCGAGGCAGTTCATGACAGTGCCGAGCATGCCCATGTAGTCAGCGCGACCACGATCCATGCCACGCTCGCTGAGCTGAGCGCCGCGGAAGTAATTGCCGCCACCAATAACGACGGCGACTTCGACGCCCGAGCGCACGACTTCAGCGATTTGGCGAGCAATGTCCTGCACAGTGTCAGGGTCAACGCCGAGGCCGTGGCCGCCGGCGAATGCCTCACCAGAGAGCTTCAGAAGGACACGCTTCCAACCGCCAGCTGGCACATCCGGCCATGTGGCGAAGCTCTGATCTGCTGAACTCATAACGCTCCTCTTTCCTGCTCTAGTCTGCCATTTACAGAACAATGGCGGCGACACCTTGTGGGTGTCACCGCCATCATTCGTGAGTGTCTTAGTTAGCCACTTCGAAGCGAACGAAGCGGGTCACCGTGGTGTTGGCTTCAGCCAAGACCTGGCGGACAGTCTTCTTGTTGTCCTGAACCGATGACTGATCGAGAAGCACAACTTCCTTCAAGAAGCCGTTGACGCGACCTTCGGTGATCTTGGCGATAGCCGCTTCTGGCTTACCTTCTTCACGTGCGGTTGCTTCAGCAATGCGCTTTTCGGTTTCGATGACATCGACTGGGACGTCTTCAGCTGAGACGTACTGTGGACGCATTGCGGCAATCTGCATTGCGGTCGCACGAGCAACAGCCTCGTCACCGGTGAACTCAACGAGAACGCCAACCTGTGGTGGGAGGTCTTCGCTGCGGCGGTGCAGGTACACAGTGGTGGTACCAGCGAAGTTCGCAACGTTGCCGAGTTCAAGCTTCTCACCGATAACCGCAGAGAGGCCTTCGATTTCGTCAGCAACGGTGCGGCCGTTTGCCAAGGTGATTGCGTTGGCAGCTGCAATATCTGCAGGGTTGCCAGCAGCAACAGCCTCAACCACGGTGGCAGCCAGCTTCTGGAAATCTTCATTCTTTGCAACGAAGTCCGTCTCGCAGTTCAACGCGATAAGTGCAGTGCCCTGAGCTGCAACCAAACCGTTGGTTGCGCTGCGCTCTGCGCCACGCTTTGCAGCCTTAGCCGCACCGCTGATGCGAAGGATTTCAACGGCCTGATCGAAGTCGCCGTTAGCTTCTTCGAGAGCCTTCTTGCATTCCATCATGCCCGCGGCGGTGATGTCGCGGAGCTTCTTAACGTCTTGGGCGCTAATCGCCATGAGTATTCCTTTGAAAGTTTTTGGACGCGATGAAGGTGGGCCTCGCGGCCCACCTCACCATGAGATTTTCAGCAGTTATTCAGCTGCTGCTTCAGCAGCAGGAGCAGCGTCGGCTTCAGCCTTTGCAGCAAGTTCAGCTTCCCAAGCAGCGTTTGCATCTGCGTTGGTTGCAGCCTTGTCAGCGCCGCCGGCACGAGCCTGCAGACCTTCAACAGCTGCATCTGCGATGACGCGGGTGAGCAAATCAACGGCGCGAATTGCATCGTCGTTGCCTGCGATTGGGTAATCGACAACGTCTGGATCGCAGTTGGTATCAAGAACAGCGATAACTGGGATACCGAGCTTGCGAGCTTCCTTGACAGCAAGATGTTCCTTGTTGGTGTCAACAACCCAGATTGCGCTTGGAACCTTTGCCATATCGCGGATGCCACCGAGCATGCGGGTGAGCTTGTCCTTTTCGCGGCGAAGGATCAGAAGTTCCTTCTTGGTCAAGCCAGATGCTGCAGAGTCATTGAGGTCGCGGCCTTCAAGTTCCTTGAGGCGTGCGACGCGCTTTGCAACGGTTGAGAAGTTGGTGAGCATGCCGCCCAACCAACGCTCGTTGACGAATGGCATGCCGACGCGAGCTGCGTGGGTAGCAACTGCTTCCTGAGCCTGCTTCTTGGTGCCAACGAAGAGAATGGTGCCACCGTGAGCAACAGTCTCGCGGACGAATTCGTACGCGCGGTCAAGGTGACCGAGTGACTGGTGAAGATCGATGACGTAGATGCCCGAGCGCTCAGTCAGAATAAAGCGCTTCATCTTTGGGTTCCAGCGGCGAGTCTGGTGACCGAAGTGGACACCGCTCTCGAGAAGCTGGCGCATAGTGACGACGGCCATTGCCGCATCCTTTCGCGGTGGGCAGCAAGAACTGCTCACCTAGGTGAGGTTGAATGTCTGGCACCGGTCGGTGCAGACCCTGACACTCTCTGACGTGCCGCAGAGCCGGAGCCCTGACCTCGACATGTCGGGTCGAAACCATAAGAGTGTGCGTAATACTCAGCAGGGCGAGCCCTGGTTGAGCAGGCGAATTCTAAGGCAGCGGCCGGGATGCTCCCGACCACGGGATTGAAGGCCTAGTTCTGTCCCCAGTAACTCAAATGCGGCTCCCCCGAAGACCGATTCGCGCTCAATCTTGGGGTATGACTCCGCTAACGACCTCTCGCCAACCCGCCATCGTCATCACCACCGCTGTGCTGAGCCTGCTCGCCGCAAGTGGGCCGCTACAGGCACAGGAACGAGCGGCTTGGCCGGTAGTCGGCCCGATTGTGCGGCTGCCTGCCATCCCGTGGCCAAACTGGAAGCCAGGGCATCGAGGCATTGATCTGGCCATTGAGCCAGGTAGTGCAGTGCTCTCCCCCGCCCAGGGGCGAGTGAGTTGGGTGGGCACGGTGGCCGGCTTGCCGAGTGTCAGTGTCGTCAGCGCTGGGCTGAAATACACGGTGCAGCCCGTCGTTAGCACCCTTACCCAAGGCGACTGGGTGGAGCGCGGTGAGGTAGTGGGCACGGTGGATGTTTCTGACCACTGTGGAGCGCGAACCTGCCTGCACTGGTCTGTGCGCCGGGGTTCGGACTACCTCGATCCGCGGTGGGTGGCAGTGCCGCTGATTCGAAGAGGTTCGCCTCGCTAGAGGATCAACTAGGCCCGGGGATGCGCCTGTTCGTAGACCGACTTCAGTCGGTGTGCAGATACGTGCGTGTACATCTGTGTCGTAGCGAGGCTTGCGTGACCCAGCAGCTCTTGAACCGATCGCAAGTCAGCGCCACCCTCGACGAGGTGAGTCGCTGCGCTGTGTCTCAGCCCGTGCGGTCCAAGCACTAACAGCCCCGGAACGGCGCGAGTCATTTGGTACACGACATCGCGCACCGCACGTTGATCGATGCGCTTGCCGCGGCTGCCCAGGAAGACGGCCTCACCTGAGGTCTCGGTCACTAACGCCGGTCGAGCTCGCTCGAGATATTCGCCGAGGGCATCGTCAGCAGGAATGCCATACGGCACTACTCGCTCTTTATTGCCTTTGCCGATGACGCGCACCGTCAGCAGCTTGCGGTCGACCGACAAGAGATCGAGTCCAACGAGCTCGCTCACGCGAATACCTGTGGCATAAAGCATCTCGAGAATTGCCCAGTTGCGCAGATTGACTGGATCAGAGTCGTCAGCTGCGACTGCCGCAGTATCGAGCAGTGCCGCAGCTTCTTCAACCTTGAGATACGTCGGAAGCTTTCGCTGTGTCTTAGGTGGCGAAAGCTGTTGGCCGACGTCGACCTTGAGGATTCCGATGCGAGTGCACCAGCCCGTAAATGCGCGGATGGAAGCGGCACGTCGGGCGACGGTGCTCGCTTCGTGAGAGTCGAATTCACTCGCAAGCCACAATCTCAAGACACCAAGCGATAGTTCGTTGATGTTCGCCAGACCATTAGAAGCCATCACTGAGAAGAGTCGCTCCACGTCGCGCACGTATGCCCGCACGGTATGTGGGCTCCGACCGGCAGTCGACGTCAGAAAGACTTCGAACTCTTCGAGCACCACAGACCATGCTGCTGGGACTTCGACGGCGGACATGAGCCAAGTGTGCCCAATTCATTCCAGCAAAGGCGTATGCCTCGGCATATCGCCAGCGACAAGTTCAAAAACGTCCGACGCCGACGTCACAAGAACCGCGCCATCTCTGATCAACTGATGGCACCCCGCGGACGACGAAGACGTAATCGAGCCTGGAACGGCCATCACATCGCGACCGAGTGCAGCAGAGTGAGAAGCGGTCGCACTGGCGCCGCTACGAATCCTTGCTTCAACGACGACCGTTCCTTGTGATGCGGCCGCAATCAGTCGATTGCGAATCAGGAAGCGGTGTCGCAGCGGCTGAGCGCCAGGTGGTGACTCACTCACCAGAGCACCGCTCTCCGTGATGGCACGAAACAGAAGTTCGTTGCTTCGCGGATATGCCACATCTACTCCGCCAGCAAGAAAAGCGATGGTCTTCCCGCCTGCGGCCAACGCCCCGCGATGAGCCGCAGCATCAATGCCGTACGCCCCACCCGAGACAACAGACCAACCAGACGCCGCTACACCTGCAGCGATGTCAGCCGCCGCCCACTCGCCGTAATGCGTGGACGATCTCGCGCCGACAATCGCGATCGATGGGAGCGACAGCGCATCAATCTGCCCATAAACCCAGAGACCAATAGGCATCGCATCACCGAGACTGTGAAGCCCCGCTGGCCAGTGCGGATGAGCGGGCGTGATGAATGTGAGGTTGAGAGCTCTGGACACATCCAAGATCTCGGCAATGTCCGCGGCTGCCAACTTCTTGCGCATCGCAACAGGTAGATGCTTCTCCAGACACCTGCCAGCTCCATGCACCGCCATCAACCGATTGAGTTGTACGTCTCCTGGTTCTGCGATCGAAGCGAGCACGAGACGCGCCGAGATTTCGTCTAGCTCGGCCACTGTTGCTCCGAGTCTCGCAGCGAGAGCGCTTCGCGCACATGCTCTTTGGTCGGCACAGCTGATTCCGCGAGGTCAGCAATCGTCCACGCCACCCGAGTCACCCGATCCATGCCTCGCGCAGAGAGCCGACCACCTGCCAGAACCGATGCGAGCTCACGCGCCAAGGTTGGCTCAAGTGGAAACATCTCGCGCAATGCAGTGCCAGGAATTTCTCCGTTGGTCACCCAGGGCGTCTTGCGAAGTCGCTGCAGCGCTCGGCCACGAGCACGCACTACACGCGCGCGAATGTCGCTCGAAGTCTCCGGTAACTGTGCGACTGGGTCGAAGTCGATCACCGAAGGCGGCTGCACGACCAAGCGAATATCGAGTCGGTCCATCAACGGCCCAGAAATCCTCGCCAAATACCTTCGTCGTTGGGACGGAGTGCACCGACACGAACCGCGCGGATCAAGCGCCATGCCACAAGGACATGGATTAGCAGCGATCACGAGCTGAAAGCGCGCAGGTAGATCCAACGTGAAAGTCTTGCGACTCAGTGTCACGACACCACTTTCGAGAGGCTGTCGAAGCGCGTCGAGCACGTTGGTTGCGAACTCGGGCGCTTCGTCCATAAACAGGACACCGCGATGAGCCTGAGTCACAAGACCAATAACTGGGTTGCCGGTGCCGCCACCTACCAGCGATGTGTATGAGGCGGTGTGATGTGGCGAGGCGAACGGTGGAGTAAGGCACAGTCCATGGTCATTAATGCGATCACCCGTGGCCGATCGAACGGCGGCCACTTCGAGCGCCGCACTTCGCTCAAGCTGAGGCAGCACAGACGGGAGCCTCGCGGCCAACAATGTCTTGCCGACTCCAGGTGGACCCAGCAGTGCACAGTGATGACCACCAGCGGCTGCTATCTCAAGACCGCGTTTAGCAAGTCTTTGTCCTCGCACCTGCGCAAAGTCGAGATCCCGTTCGAATGTAGGAATCTCCGTGTCCCCGTCTAGAGACTCGTTCGACTCCCCTTGCCATTCGCCTTTGATCAGCGCGATTGCTTGACGCAGATGAGTGACACCGACGACCTCGATTCCGTCGACCAACTTCGCCTGCGCAACATCGACATCAGCGACGACGATCCGTTCGCATCCAGCGGCCCGTGCAGTCATGGCAGCAATCAATGTGCCGTTGATGCCACGCACTCGGCCATCGAGTCCAAGCTCAGCGAAGAAGAGAGTGTTTCGCCACGACCCAACATCATCACCGTACTCGGCAAGAAAAATCGAGACCGCAATCGAAAGATCGAGACCTGATCCATGCTTGGGTAACCACGCTGGAGATAGCCCGACAGTGATTCGCTTCTGAGGCCAGGGCACGCCACAGTTCAAAAGCGCTGCTCGGACGCGATCCTTGGCTTCGTTGATCGAAACATCAGCTAAGCCAGTCACATTCATCCCGACAACGCCTGCAGAAACATGAGCCTCAACCTCGATCACATGACCAGTCACCGCCATCGTGACACAAGACAGCGTGCGCGCGATACTCACAGCGCCACTCCTTGCAGCCATTCAACGTCGACCCTATGCCTGTCAGCCACAATCGCGATGACGTCCACTCGCACCGTCGCGCCAGGATTGATCTCAAGCCACAACTCAGATGCAGCCACTAAGCGTCCAAGACGTTGGGCATCTACCGCCTCTGACGGATGCCCAAACTCAAGCGAGCGTCGCGCCTTCACTTCACACAAAACGTATGTCTCTGCGTTTTGCGCAACGAGATCAATCTCGCCTGCTGAGCTGCGCCAATTGCGGCGGATGATGTCGAAGCCGCGCTGCTTTAAGTAGCGAGCCGCATACTCCTCGCCCCACTTGCCGAAAGAATCTTTTGTTGCCATGCAACCTCCTGATGCGCGGCAGAGTCTTCGACCATCAGCTCAACGGCAAAATAGCCAATCTGATTACTGTGGATAAGCAGGCACCGTAGGCCGATTGGGGATAACTAGCCTTCGAGTTTCCACGATTTACGATGCGCTGCGCTCAGGCCCAACTTGGCGATTGCTTCTCGGTGAGCAGGTGTGCCATAGCCAACATGCGCTGCCCATCCATAGCCTGGATAGGTCGCATCCAAATGTCGCATCAACGAATCGCGGTGAACCTTGGCCACCACAGACGCGCCGGCGACGCACGCAATCGTCTGATCGGCTTTGACTTTCATTTCGACTCGCGCACTGAAATCGACCGGCTCGCTGAACAAGTCGCTGACGTCGGGCGAGAGCCAATCGTGTGAACCATCGAGAATGATGACGTCGGGCTGCACAGGGAGTTTCTCCAAAGCGCGCATGCCAGCTAGACGCAACGCACCAACAATTCCGAGCTCATCGATTTCACTCGCCTCAGCGTCCCCGACTGCGCACGCCATCGCCCACTGCTCCACGAGTGGAACCATCTTGTCTCGCGCGAGTGCGGTCATCAGTTTGCTGTCTTTGAGTCCGGCAGGAATCGGGCCGACATTCGAATCTACGACGCATACGCCGACACTGACTGGTCCACCAAATGCTCCGCGACCGACTTCGTCCATGCCAGCTACGAGTGCGACACCAGCGCCAAACAACTCGCGCTCTCGCTTGAGGCTAGGGCCTGTGAGAGTGCTCGCCATAACTACTTGGCGTAAGGAACGTTGGCCAACACTTCGGATGTGTCCACTCGACCAAAGCGATCGAATGGCCAAATCAATGACACAACCTGCCCAACAATGTTCTCAACCGGAACAGTGCCATGTGCAACGTCCATATGGGCACGTGAGTCACTTGAGTGATTGCGATTGTCGCCCATGACAAACACGCGACCTGCCGGCACGGTCAGCTCAAACGCAACGGAGTCGGTTCCAGACTGCGCATAGGCATTCTCGTTGACAGCGACGCCGTTGATTTCAAGTTGTCCCTGCGTAGTGCAGCACTTGATGTGATCACCCTCGACACCGATGACGCGCTTGACGAGATCCTTGCCTGAGTTCTGCGGCAAGACACCAATGAACTTCAGCACCTCGTTGATGCGGGCACGCATTCCAGTCTCTGGCAGTGGCTCGGGCAGCCAGCCGCCTGGATCTTGGAAAACGATGACGTCGCCACGGTGAATATCACCGAAGCGGTAGCTGAGCTTGGAAGCAATGATGCGGTCGTTGATGAGAAGCGTCTCTTCCATCGACGAGCTAGGCACGTAGAACGCCTGGAAAACGAAGGTGCGCAGCAA
>JBDLPZ010000213.1:0-9212 GCA_039800825.1 Actinomycetota bacterium | reverse complement strand
CGCACCTTCAACAGCGTGCACAGTGAATGTGCGAGCAGCTTGATTCCACTCAAGACGAGTACGGGCAGTTTGCACATCAGCGAGCGTCGCACCACGTCCGTCGTCTTCAATCAGAGTGAACTCTGCATCCGCGCCAACGGTCACGAACACTTCCAGCGCTGCTGGATTCGTTTCGACATCGTTCGAGACATGCATCGCCATCGGAAGAATCTCGCCCGCACGCATGAGGACTGGAATGCTCGAGCTATCGCGCGCCATCTTCAAGATTCGCTCACCTGCATAGACGGTGCCGGTGAAGATGTCGACCCATGTGCCGGCTGGAAGCCAGACGTTGGTCGATCCGCACAACGTGACTCCGTCACGCGGAGCGGTAATCGGCGCAACCATCAACTGCGACCCAAACATATATTGATTGGCTATCGCGTAGGCCAACTCTGAATGTGGATACAGGTGATACATCGGCCGCACGAGTGCAAGACCATCTGCTGCTGCCCGATAGTTCATCGTGTGCAGGTAAGGCACAAGCCGGTGCCGCAGACGCAGCGCCTCGTTCATTGCCGCGCGGGACTCGAGTGGGAAGTTCCATGGTTCTTTGACCAAGAACGGATTGCTCGATGAGTGCAGGCGGTTGATAGGCGAAAACACTCCGTACTGCACCCAACGCGTCGCGAGTTCGTCATCGCGAACACCGAACATGTGGCCGCCGATGTCGTGGCTCCACCATGCATAACCGATATTGGATGCGCGGGAGGTGAACTCTGGCTGGAAGTTAAGCGAATCCCAGCTAATTACCGAATCGCCGGAGAAGCCGACTGGATAGCGATGGCTGCCGGGACCTGCGTAGCGCGAAAACGTCAGCGGCCGCTTGTGATCGATGCCCGCATCCATAAAGTGGAAGTGGTTGAGGACCCACAGTGGATCAACGCCAGGCATTCGCGAGTGCTGTCCCTGCTGCCAGTCGATCCACCAGAAATCAACGCCATCGCGCTCGAGCGATCGGTGCAACACATCGAAATACGCATCCATGAATTCGCGGTCAGTGGCATCAAAAGCGATTGGCAGACCTTCATCTGCATTGCGGCCCAGCGCTTCTGCGACTGCGCGATACGCATTTTCGAATGCGCGGACGCCGTCCGCCGGATGCACGTTGAGCGTGGTGCGCAGTCCACGGCGATGCAGTTCTGCGAGAAAGGCCGCGGGGTCGGGGAACAAGTCCGTATTCCATGAATAGCCGGTCCACCCGCTACCAAACTTTGGCGGCACGGTCTCAACCCAATGCCAATCCATGTCGATGACAGCAACGGAAAACGGCAGTTGTTCGCTCTCAAATCGGTCCATCAGTTCGAGATACGACTCAGCCGAGTACTTGTAGTAGCGGCTCCACCAGTTGCCCAGCGCCCAGCGAGGCAAGAGCGGCTGCGGGCCGGACAATTTGTAGAAATCCTGCAATGCGACTTCGTAGTCGCGGCCATAGGCGAACACATACAGGTCAAGTCGTCCAGGTTCGCGGCCCGCAATCCAGCCGTCTGCCGAAAACAGCATCGACTCTGAGTCATCGAGAACAGCAATGCCGTTTCGCGAAATCACTGCAGGGCCAAGATCTGCGCGTCCGTCCACCAAATCCAGCGTCCGGATTGTGCCGCCGAGATCGTCGACTTCTACGCCGTAGCGCCACGTGCTGTGCCATGCCGACGCGTTGCCTCGCGCCTGCACCGAGAGACCCGCCGCACTGAACTCCCTGCGGTCATAAGTCAGATGAAAACGATCCGTGATGACTTCGATGACATCGTCGCCATCGAGCGCGCGAAACTCAGGGGTCGCGAGATTGCGGTTAATCGCAAACGTCGATGCGCGATCTTCGAAACCGCCATCTGCCGACCACTCAAGTCGGAGGATGCCCGCGGTGATGACAGTGATGCGCCAATGGTCGCCGGCGATGACCGACGCAGCCGGCGCGAGCGGCTCGGTCGAGAAGGCGTAACGATGCTGAGTCATGATGACCCGAACCCTATGCGCTCCGCCTCGCCCTCTTTGCGGTACGTGCAAAATCCCTATGCGGTACGTGGAAACTCCCTATGCGGTACGTGACCGCAACACTTTTCATACAAAATGCCATTGACAGCCACCCCCTGTAGGGCAGAGTTCCGCCTATGACCCGAATCCGAATTTTCAGCATTCTCTGCGCACTCCTCGCCACCTTGATTGCAACCCAGCCAGTTACCGCTTCAGCGGCCACGACCAAGATTGCTGGCGTCGTCACTCTGCAAGGCAAGCCAATGGCCGGCGCGACAGTCACCGCCATGCTCGGCGGCGACCACCCAGGTGCAGCGACGAGCGCAGGAACCGCGAAAACCAGCGACAAGGGTCGCTTCAGCATCGACATCGCAAACGTGACCCCGGGCAGCGTGTTCGTGGTCCAGGCTGCTGGCGGCGATCTCGGCAAGAACCTCACCCTCGCCGTTGCGCTCAATGACTCCTGGTCACCGACGGTCAAAATCAACGAACTCACCACCATCGCCAGCGCCTACGGTCTGGCGCAGTTCATGCACAACGGCAAGGCCGGCGGCTCGGGAATCGGCATCATCAACGCCGTAGCGATCTCACGCCAGCTCATCAGCCCAGCGACTGGCCGCCCGACTCCCCTTCTGTTGAAGGCGCCGAACGGCATCAAGACGCAGACACTGCCTTCGCTGAACTCACTCGCCAACCTCCTTGTCGCGTGCCACACGGACATCAAGGTCTGCAAAGCACTCCAGGCGCTCACTAAAGGTGTCAGCACCGTTCAATCGATCTCGAACCTCGCCAAGGATCCTTCTTTCCACGCCAAGGCCATCTTCCTTCTCACCAAGAAGGCCAGCGCACACAAGCCAGCATTGAAGAAGCCGATCAACGCCTGGCTCATGGCTCTCAAGTTCGTCGGTAACGGCCAACAGTTCGGCGCACCTGGCAACTTCATCTTCGACGCCGAGGGCAACCTCTGGCTCACAAACAACTACGTCCCAACGACTGACGTCACCAAGGTCTGCGGCGGCAAGGCGCTCCTCAAGCTTGAGCCATTCGTCAACGGCGCACCCGTCACTGAATACAAGCAAGGCGGCGTCGATGGCGCAGGCTTCGGCATCACGACCGACCACAACGGCAACATCTGGCTGAGCAACTACGGCTTCAAGGGCTCAAAGTGCACCGAAGTTCCACCGTCCAACAGCCTCTCCGTCTTCACGCCAATCGGCACCGCTGTCTCGCCAGTCGAGGGTTACACGAGTGGCGCGCTCAGCTGGCCACAAGGAATGGATACCTCGCGCACTGGCACCATTAACGTCGCGAGCTGCGGCAACGACAAGATCGTTCGCTACCCAGATGCAGACATCAACAACCCCGTCGCCCTTACTGGCAACGGACTTAATCGCCCATTCGGTCTCGTGGTCGATGCCGACGGCAATACTTGGGCCACCAACGTCGCCGGCAACAGCGTTTCGGCCTTCAACGCCGCTGGTGAGCCACTCACTGGATCTCCGTTCAGTGGCGGTGGCATTCGCCGTCCGCTAGGCATCGCGGTCGACACTCTCGGCAACAAGTGGATCGCTAACTCACAGAAGATCATGCTTCCTTGCGGCCACGGCACGACTCCCAACGTTGACCCAGCCAATCTCAAGGCCAACAAAGCCACGCCAGTCCTGACTCGTATCAAGCCAGACGGCTCTGTCGTCAGCTACACCGGCGGCGGCCTCGACATTCCTTGGGGCATCACCACCGACGGCAGCGGTCACGTGTGGGTCGCCGACTTCGGCGGTCGTCGCATCAGTCGCTTCTGCGGCGCGACTGCAGCCTCGTGCCCACGCGGCCTCAAGCAGGGCGCTGCGATCTCGGGTGACAAGGGCTACGGCTTTAATGGCTTCCAACGTCTCACTGGTGTCCATGTCGATGCATCAGGCATCGTCTGGGTCGCCAACAACTGGAAGAACATCCCCGTACAGACCAACCCAGCCGGCGACGGCATGGTCGCGCTCATCGGCGCTGCCACGCCAGTGGTTCCCGTCACCCAGAACTAACACACTGAAAATTGTTCGCTCTTCCGGAGTGCAACAATTCCGCCGTGTCCCCTGCGTCTGAACAACAGGTTCGCGAGCGGCATGCTGCCCGCCAAGAACTGTTGCTCAAGCACGCGGCTCAAATCGCTCAAGAGCACGGCCTTAGCCGAGTCACCATCGGTGAAGTCGCCGCCCGCAGCGGCATCGGTCGTTCGACGGTTTACTCCTACTTTGATTCGACTGAGCAGCTCGTCGCTGACGTCATCGTCGATGAAATGCTCGAGATGGTTACATCGATCAAGGCCGAGCTTCGCGATCTCGAGTCACCTCGCGATGTCGTGCTCGCATGGACTCGCGCCACACTCACCTACATCGCTGACGGCGGTCACAAGATTGTGCGAGAAGCGATGAGCGTTCAACTCGACGACGTCCGTCGCGCGCAGATCGCCGGCCTCCACCGCGAACTTGCCGCACCACTCATGCAGGCACTCACCAGACTCGGCCACGACGAACCCATGCGCACGGCGTTCCAGATTCAAAGCCTGGTCGACGCATGCGTACGGCGGATCGAATCAGGTCAGCCCGCTGATCTGGAGATCAGCGCCACGCAAGACTTCATTCTTCGTGGCCTCGAGCTGAACTAATCCAATCCGCCGTCGGATGGAATGTTCGTTTAGCGGACAGAAACTCTGAGCGTCTGCTCTGCTGCAGTCCACAGATCTGCAGAGGCAGCGCTCGTCGCCTTCAGCACGCACACACCCGCCGACTTCGCATTCAGACGCCAACCCAAAGGTGACTTCGAGATGCTGCAAACGGCCGGTGTAGAAGACTTGATCAAGACCGCAGCGTCGTAGCTGCTCTTGATCGTCGAGTTAGGAATTGTCAAAGCACGACCAGCGCGAAGATTGTGATTGAACTTGCCAACGCGAACCTTCTGTTCGCCGAGACCGACATAGAACGGAAAATTGACGTTCAATGGTGCGTAGGTCGCATCGCCTGCGGTCGTCGCAGCAATTGCGCAGACGCCATTGCCAATCAATGCGCTCACAACATTTCCTGTCACGACGCAGTCACCAGTGAGCGAAGAAAGAGTGACAGGCAAACCGGAAGTGGCAGTTACATTCAAGACGATCGGAGTGCGGTACTTCAGTTGTCCTGCCTGGTTCGGCTGCAGCGTCGTCGTGCCGTACACGGCCGTCGCTGAGTCTGGCGTTAGGACCGGTCCACCTGCAGCAAAAGTCAGCGGAATCGCGCGAATCAACGCGTAATTCGAAGTGTTGTTGTGGTCGCCACGAACATAGATCACACACGTATCGACAGCACAATCAACAGTGCTAAACGTGCTTGATACGTTGAAGGTCGCAGCACCAGCAGTGCTGCCACCGCCACCAGCTGCCGTAATCCATGAGGTCGTCGCGTTATCGCACGGCGTCGGCGTATCCATCTGGGTCGCACCCGCCTTGCACACGCTCGCGTAAACACCGACAGTGCCCGTGAGCCCATCGACCGTCAAGGTCACGGCATCACCCGAATGCAGTCCCGTCGTCGGCGTCGCGCTCACTGAATACGGCACGGCCTGCGCGCTTGTCGCGCCCATCAGCACCAACGCTGCAGCGCCGGCGATTGCAGTGATCTTCATAATCACTTGGTTCCCTTCTTAGCAAAAGTGATCGGCATGACCACGTTGTTCCTTGTTGAATCAAGATTGAGGTGGTCAGACTTCGTCACGATGGCGCAGCGATATTTCAAGCAATTGATTTCGCTCGTCACCGCGATGACCTTGATACTCACTTTGAACTTGCCGCCTGGGTTGAACTCAGTCACGAGTGGACGTAGCGGCAGCGGTGCATTCGACGACACCCACACAGACGTGTGCGTCGAGCCCGTCATATCGATGCCAGCACCGCACGGAGTCGGCACTTTGCCGGGCTTCACAAGTTTGCAGTACGTCACGTAAATACCGATGCGCTCGTCATAACCGCGGCCACTCACCGTGACCCAGCTGCCCTTCGGCGCCAGACCGACGGTCTTGCTCGCAGTCAGTGTCTGGCCATTAGCGCTCTTGATGGTTGTGGTCGTCCCCGCGCTCGCTGCTCCCAGACAAGAAAACACGGCAAATACGGCGGTAAGCACAACAGCAGTGAACCGAGTTCGTCTCATCACACGACGAAACTAGACAACCTCAGAAATCTATGTTCGACGCTGCGTCGAATCCAGCCAGTGCTCGATACGTGCAACCGCAGAATCGGACAGGACCTCTTGGTGGAAATAGCTCTCATAGATCTCAGCGGCCTGTTCGACTGTCTTTATCTCGAGAACACTCAAGAGTGACTCAATGTCAGTCGAATCTCGCGTGCCTCGATTAGCGCGCAACTTCATGGCGAGAAGCATTTCGGTTGAGGCCACCCAAAGTTCTGCTCCACCAACGGACTTCAGTAGCACCCACTGGCTACCGTCAACGAATGGTACGAATCCTTTGACGTCATCATTGAGCCAGTCTTCTAGCAACTCATATTCGTCTGCCATCGCGCGTGCAATTTGAATCACCTCAGTGGCGGGCCAAATCAATGCGTCAACATCCGACGTTGCATCTCTGCCACCCAACGTGAACATGACAGCAGCGCCACCGACCAAGCGAAGTGAGCCAGAGATTCCTTGATCTGCCATCCGCCGCATTAGTTCGTCGAGAAGTTCAGAAATTTCTGCCTCGCTGAGGATGTATCGCTTAGACACTTGCGAGTTCCGACTTCGCAAGAAATATGCCGTGTCGCTTGATCTCGAGTGGTGTGGCGCGACGGGCAGCCGCTCTCAGCGAAGCAATCGGTTCAACATCCCACGGCTCCGACAACACATATTTTGGCTCTCGCACCCAGCTCGCTATTGGGAGTCTGCGTTCCGACAAACGATAGTCGACCACTGCGGCGATAAGGGAGTCGTATCGAAGATCACCGGTTGAAGGCGGAGCTAGATAGTTGGAAGCAACTGCCGTGGCGGGATCGACACCTAACAAGTTGTCAGACAACTGAATGATGTGACGCCACGCCGTTTGCAGTCGCCCAGCCTGAAGGCTCTCCCTGATGCCCACGGCTGCACCCCAACAGCCGCGCTGCGGTCCTGGTAGTAGTGCGATATCGAATCCCGCACTTGTCAGAAGCGCTTCGATACGGGAGAAGCTGGCATCGTGCCGTTCAGATTCGATATCCGCGATCCGTGGCTGTGGGATACCGGACTTCGCGGCTAGCTCTCGCTGGCTTAGTCCGTGAAATTCTCGGGCAAACCGAATCAGTTCTGAAGCAGGCATTGTTTCCTCCGATACGAATTATCGTATCAAGCCCCACAGGGAGCAACTACCTGCCCACAGCCACTGCCAGACCAGCAACGATCAGCAGGAGGCGATGAGTGCCTTGGCGCCTGAAGCACGAACGCAAAACGCAGAAGTCACACCAGACTTCTTACCGGATATCTTCACACCGCCGGTGATCTTCTTGTAAGTCATTCCAGTCTTCTTGGTCACGACAGCCTTGGTCTTCGCCTGAATCATCACGGCAGTGACCTTGTTCTTGGCCTTGCCCTTTGCAAACTTCGCTGCTCGCTCTACACCCCGCTGCACATCCACCGCATATGCACGAACCTTTGGATCGAGGTAGAACCGCACAGCAGCGATATTCATCTCCGAGATTGAAACGATGGATTGAGTTGGCAATGCAGGGACCACTACCGAGTCACCAAGTGCGTTGAACATAACGACCGTCCACAGACTAAGCCCGGTCGCCTGCACCTCGGTTGCCATGTACGTTGCCGTACCTTGCGCATCGATTTCGACGCGGAACGTTGCCGTCGTACCGTCTGCTGTTCGGCTGATTTCGGCATAGGTATTTGCTAGGTTTAACGGATTCGGGTACGAGTGAACAATCACAGTGTTCGACGGCACTGAAGCTAGAGATTCAATAACGCCGCTTAGCTTTATCCACTGGCTCTTCAGACTGATGCAGACTTCCGATGGCACCAACGTGCCAAGTCCGTCAGGAGCAGCTGCTGACCGATAGAACGCGTTGGAGTTGCCAAAATATCGGTCGAGTAGAGCTGCCACGGATATTCCCTTATATGCGCCACCGTTCAGATTACTTACGTAGGTCCCACCTGCATAGAAAGACTCACCCGTGAGCATCCCCGTGTCCGGGTCATTGACTGGGTAGGTATCACCACCGTCAGTTCCCTCCCAGGAACTGAGCTTCTCGTGACTTGAAACTCCATCAGTCTGAACCCAGTCATCGTTTTGGACGAGATCGGTGCCTTGGACGGCGTGAATACTCACCAGGAAATCCACTTTGCAGGTGGAGGTCAATGCTGAAGCAGTCTTGGACATCGCCGCCGACATGGCTTGGAAGATCGGATCATCGCCAATCGTCCCAGCCGCACTAGCGGGGCTAGCAGAACCAGCGAGCACGAGTGCGAGCGCGGCTGTCGCGCTACCGATAGAACGAACAAGGCGTGATGTGCGAGTACGCATTAATCCCCCGAAGTAGTGGGCCCGTGTGGCCGTGAGTGAGTCTAAACGCCAGGGCCAACTGAGTCCAGGCAATTGCCCACAAGAGTGACCTAAAGGAATAGTCTCGGAGGATGCATCGCATCTACACGACCAGCGTCGCTTCGGTTTACGTCCACTACCTGGCGAAGGTGGAGCGCAAAGGCAAGAACACCCAGGCCGAGCTCGACCAAGTGATCCGATGGCTCACTGGCTTCACCGCCGCACAGCTATCGAAGCACCTCAAAGCCGAAACCAACTTCCAGGACTTCTTCGCTGCCGCCAAGCTCAATCCCAATGCGGAACTCATCACCGGCAGCATTTGTGGCGTCAAGATTCAAGAAATCGAAGATCCGTTGATGAAGCAGATTCGATACATGGACAAGCTTGTTGACGAAGTCGCCAACGGTCGCCCAATGGAAAAGATTCTGCGAACAGCCTAGTGACCAAGCTGGAAATGATTCTCGACCTTCGTGAGGCCACGGTCGACGTCCAGCCAATTGCTGCGGCTTTCACCACGATTGCCTTCGATGAAACGTCGCTGCAGGAGTCGTCCACTCTGATGGTGCGCGCGTACCGCGACACAATCGACTGGGAACCTGGTGACAACGAGGCAGTCGCTGAATCCGAAATTTCCGCAACTCTTCAAAACGCCTACG
>JBDLPZ010000212.1:0-7947 GCA_039800825.1 Actinomycetota bacterium | reverse complement strand
CATGCGGTCCGTGATGCGGTCAAGCTCGTCCCAACCCCACTGCCATAGTTCGAGCACATCAATGCTTGCGCCAGTGAACTTGCGCACTTCACGCTCGTAACGCTCACGACCAACGCCATCGGCTACAGGGCATGCCGGAGCGTAGACATTGGTCAGCCACTCAGACATCCCGTCGAAGGCAGCTTTTGCGGCGGCACCCGCGGCAATTGCTCGCTCTCCCCCAAACTCGGCCGCGGTATCGACGAAGTACTTGCCGAACGCTGCACACTGAGTGCCCACTTCGATAGCTTGTCGGCGAGCGGCTAGACGCCCAGCATCGAGGCCAGCCTGCAAAGAAACCTTGTAAGAGTCCAAGCTACGTGGCACATCAGCCGCAAGCGTTACCCAAGCGTCCTGCTGTTCAGGCGTCTCGATGGGAAGCAAATCGAAAATGGTGCGGATTTCTTGAGTTGGCGAGGCCAGCACGTTGAGGTTGACTTGATGGTCGTGGGCAGCATGCGCCGCCTGCCAGACGGACATGCGTTCGCGCACCACAGCGGCACAGATCCGCTCAGCCTCGTTGGCAGGTTCGGCCGCGTCTAGGGTGGCGAGGGTGGATGTCATCAAGGCTGCGAACTTGTCCGCCGCAGCCGGCGAGAAATCGCTTAACTCCGTCGCTGGAAGACCGAGCTGGATGGCCATCATCGGATCAAGTTGAATGACGTCCTCGACGAACTTGTCGGCAATTTCGAACACGCTAGGCACTGAGGCTCTCCTTAAATGCAGTTGCAAGGTGAAGTAGTTCTTCTGAGTGCGCGCGCGCACTTTCAGACGTTTCAATGCCCGCGAGCATACGCGCGATCTCTGTCAATCGATCCGCGCCCGCCAATTCAGCAATGTCGGTCGACGTGGTTGAACCGTCGGATGTCTTCGACACGAAGAAATGCTGATCTGCGAACGCGGCAATCTGGGGTAGATGAGTCACAACGAGCACCTGGCGGTTGTTAGCGAGCTTTGCCAAGCGTTGTCCGACCGCAATAGCAGCAGCGCCAGCTACTCCGGTGTCCACTTCATCGAAAACCATGACCGACGGAGACTGCACATCAGCTAGGACAACTTCAAGTGCGAGCATCAGGCGCGAAAGTTCACCGCCTGATGCAGCTTGGTTCAGCGGCGCTGGTGGCGTGCCTGGATTAGCAGTAAACATGAATTCGACGCGGTCGCTACCGAATTCACTCAACTCCGCCGGCGCCACTTCAACCACGAATTGGGAGTACGGCATCGCCAGACCGCGCACCTCAATCGAAACCTCATCGGCAAGCGATTTTGCGACCGTCATACGTGCATCGCTCAATACCGCTGCGGTCTCGCGAGCCGCAGCGAGCGCCACCTCGACCTCTCGCTCCATTTGGCCAATGGCAGCGCCGTCAGGATCGATAAGCGCCAGCATCCTGCGCGCATCGGTTACCCACTTTAAGACGTCATCAAGTGTCGGACCGTGGCGCAAGATGAGTGACTTGATTTGTCTCTGACGCAACATGAGCGCATCCAGATCAGAAGAATCATCATCGACATCCGAACCGATGCGTGCAATCTCAGCAGAAATCTCGTTTGTTTCGGCAGCGAGATCAGCAAGTCGCCGACCTAGCTCAGCTGCCTGCGAGTCGCCGGGAAGACCTTGCTCAAGCGCCTTACGAGAAGCTGACAGAGCACTCGCTACTGAATACTCATCATTGGAGAGAGCGCTACTTGCAATATCAATCGCTTGTCGCACTTGCTCGATGCGGCTGATTCGATCAATCTTCTCAGCGATCTCGAGATCTTCGCCTGCGCGGAGGTTGAGCGCATCTACAAGTGCAACGTCTGCCTTAATCGATTCTGCCTGGGACAGCATCTGTTCTCGCTCTTTGCGCAGCCGCTTGAGTTCGGCCTGCAACTTGCTCCACTGCGCGTAGGCGTGGGCATGCGTAGCCAGTATCTGCTCCAACTCCGCGCCGCCATAGCGATCGAGCAAATCGCGATGCGTTGCCGACTTCATCAGGCGGTAGCTGTCATGCTGGCCGTGGATCGCAAGCCAAGTCGCAGCGGCATCTGCGAGAACACTGGCAGGCACTGGGCGGCCGCTCATCGATGTTTTCGCGCGGTTTTCCTGGGGAAAAATCCGGCTAATCAGATACGAACCCTCTTCGGATTCGATTCCCACTTCGCTCAGGAGCTCGCGAATAGAGTCGTGCCTAAATGACAGAACGCTGTCGACGGTCGTATCTGATTGTTGGTTGACAGTGTTCGGCTTCTGTCCAGCGATGACTCGAACCGCATCCAGCATGAGCGTCTTACCTGCACCAGTTTCACCAGTCACAATGACGAGACCGTTCGCCAGATCTAGATCAGCCTGCTCGATTAGTCCTAGACCGCGGATCCGTAGAGACTCAAGCATGGTCCTCACGCATTTCGCGCCAACCAACTGTCGGAAGTCGGAACTTGGCTACAAGTCGCTCAGTGAACGAGGTTGAGTGGACGCGAGCAAAGCGCAAAGTTGTGGACGACTTGGTGACTCGAATGATGTCGCCATGCACCAAATCCGTGCGCCGTCGACCGTCGAGTGTCGCCATTGCAGCCGCCGACAGGACTTCTACACCGACTTCTGATTCTGGAGCAACGACAATCGGCTTCGCAAACAGCGCGTGTGCCGAAATCGGAACCGCCAGCAGGACATTCGCGGTCGGCCAGATCACTGGGCCGCCTGCTGAGAACGCATACGCCGTCGAGCCCGTCGGGGTGGAGACCACGATTCCGTCGCCCGCCCACGCCATCAGTGGCGAGCCGTCCACCGAAACACGAAGTTCAGTCATCAACTCGCGCGAGACCTTTTCGATCGCAATCTCGTTGACAGCAAAGGAACTGTAGACACTCTTGCCTTCACGCTCGACGCTAATCTCGAGCATGATTCGGGTTTCCGGCGACCAGGTTTTGTTGACAATGGCGTCGACAACTACAGAGATATCTGAGATCTCAGCCTCCGCAAGGAATCCCACTCGCCCGAGGTTGAAGCCCAAAAGCGGCACACTCAGTTCATGAGTGAATTCGGCGGCCTTAAGAATGGTGCCGTCACCACCGAGAACCACAATGAGCTCTGGCAACACTTCGAAATCAATTGGCTTGAGCGCACAATCGATGACCCGCGCCGCGACTCCATCCTGCGCAAGGCGCTCGACCAAATGGTCGGTTTGATGCTTGACAGATTCGTAATCAGAATGCAGGACAAGGCCGACTATGCGTTGATTCATCGCGGGCCTCCTTCGACTGCGCTCGTTACCGCTGAGGCTACTTGCTCAGAGTCAACTTGTGCAGCACCAACCTCAAGCCAAACAAAGTACTCAACGTTGCCTTCGGGGCCAGGTAGTGGACTTGCAGCGACGCCGCGTAAGCCGGCGCCAAGTTGTTGGGCAACCTCAATCACGGATTGGACCGCGGAAGCCCGCAAGGCGGGATCACGGACGACACCATCGCCTATTGCTTCACGACCGACTTCAAACTGCGGCTTGACCATCAAAGCCAGGCTTGCACCTTGCTGAAGCACTCCAATAAGCGCTGGCAAGACAGTGCGCAGTGAAATGAACGATAGATCGGCGACGACCACATCAATCGCATGCGGTAAGTCAGAAAGCGTCAAGTTGCGGATATTGAATCGTTCGAGGCAAATGACACGTTCGTCCTGACGCAGTTCCCACGCAAGTTGGCCGTAACCAACATCGACAGCAAGGACGCTTTGTGCGCCCTTCGAAAGAGCTACCTGGGTGAAGCCGCCGGTGGACGCTCCCGCATCCAGCACATGACTCCCCTCGAGGCTTAAGCCTTGAGGTTCGAATGCCGCCAGCGCCCCGAGCAGCTTGTGCGCTCCGCGTGACACCCATTTGGAATCTGATGTCTCTTTTACGACGATAGAAATTCCTTCAGCCACCTGTCGGGCTGCCTTGAGAGACGCCACACCGTCAACGATGACCGAACCTTCAGCGATAAGAGCTTGGGCCTCAGTACGAGATCTCGCGAGTTTCCGACGCACGAGTTCCGCATCGAGCCTGCGAAGACTGGCCATTACTGGTGCGAATCTGCCAACGCGTCTTGTAGTCGGCGATGCACTTCGTCGAAGACATCGATGTGTTCTTCGGTGGGCAGCTTGCGAACATCTTGCATCCGAGCAAGTGCCGAATCCACACGCATATCGGTTGTAGGCTCCACTTCGAGCTCTACTGCAAATAGCGGCGCATCTTCGTGGCCGTCGACTTCAATCTCTGCTTCAGACATGTTCCAAAACTACCCGATTTCGAGGCTTAACTGCGGCCGTGACTCCGCGATGAGACACCGCAAATCATCAGCGACAAAGGTTGGTCGCAGGTGCGCCGGCCGATCGAGGACATCCTTCAGTTGATGCACCCCAGTGAACACGAGCAAACTGTCTATTCCAGCGGCGATTGCTCCGTCGATGTCGGTATCGAGACGGTCACCAATGACCAGTGGACGCTGAGCCCCAATCCTCTTGGCGGTCTGCTCAAAAAGGGTCGCTTGCGGTTTGCCAGCAACCTTGGGGCAGGCTCCGGTTACTGCCTCGAGTGCCGCGACGAGTGAGCCGTTGCCTGGGCCGAGCCCGTACGGGGTCGGAACCGTCAGGTCACGATTCGTCGCAATCCAGTGCTTACCGCGAGCAATTGCCCACGCCGCTGTCGAGAGATCCCACCACGAGGTATCGGTTCCGTGACCCTGCATAACACCGGCCACCTCGTCAGCAAGCAGATGATTGGACTCATGATCGTGCGTCGCACGAATTGGATGCAATCCGTACTGACGCAAAGCTGTGTCCACACCAACCCCGCCGACCGCGAGAACGCGCGCGGACTGTGGAACGAGCGAGGACATGAGTGCTGCTCCTGCCTGAGCGGAGGTCACTACATCCTCATCCTCGATCTTGAGACCAAGATCTCGAAGATGCTTACCCACGACATCAGCAGGTCGCGAAGCATTGTTTGTCGCGGCAGTGATGCGGGCAGTTTCTGCAATCTGATTGAGAGACTCAATCGCATGAGGAACAGCATGTTCGCCGATGTAGACGACGCCGTCGAGATCGAGAATGACCGAGTCGTATGTGTCCCAGAGCATGGCTCAAGCCTATGTGCTGAGTTTGCATTTCTCGGCACGGGTGACGAGTATCTCAACGCGAGAACCAGTCTGTCCCGCCGCCACCCAGAACCGGGTGGTCACTGAACCTTCGAGACTGAAAGCGGTGCCAACGGCAGCGCCAATCAGCTTCTTCTGGATTGCAGGGTTATCACTTGCACAGGGGACGCTCGTGGAAATCTCGCCAGGTGGAGAAATCTTCATTCGCCATTGGACGACGCTTCGACCATCAGGCAATTCGCGAACGTTGCATTCAGACGCCAGCACACCGACGATACATACTGAGTTAAGAGGGTTAAGAGTTTGTTGAGCCATTGGAATCCTTTCTGGCCCAATGCTCAACTAACCCTTGCTATTCGAAAATAGCCAATTTGCTTACTGTGGATAAGCAGACGCCTGTGGATACTAGGCGTTGATTTCCAAAGCGCGATCTGCAGCGTCCGTGAGATCTTCGGTGTCGCCGAGTGCCGTCTTGACGAACCAGTCACGTGCCTCAGCCAAGCGACCTGCCGCGAGCAACGCTTCTGCGTATGCGTAACGCAAACGCGTAGCGGCAAAAGAATGTGACTTTGAGCTGAGCTCCGGAGTCTCAAGCGTCGCAATGGCTGCATCAAGCTGACCGAGATCACGACGAGCACCTGAGGCAACGATTCTCATTTCAATGCGAGTATCTGCATCTAGCGAACGCACCTGTTCGCTACGCGCAATAGCAAGTGCCTTCATTGGACGACCCAAGCCGCGCTCGCAGTCAGCCATCAATGGAAGGAAGTGTGGATCGCCGGTGAGGCGCTGGAAAGTGCGAAACTCATTGAGCGCTTCTGCCCACATCTGGCTGTGGTAGGCCGAGAGACCCACCATTTCGCGTACACACGCCAATCGCGCAGCGCGAGCGCGGGCAGCAATTGCATGCTGGTAGGCACGCTCTGCATCATCGTCTTCAAGAGCGTACATAGCCGCAGCTAGATGCTTGGCGCAGTAGTCCGCCGCTGCAGGTGAAATATTGCGCAGTTCGGCCAGAACCTGCTTCGGCAGAATCTTGATATCGATGTCTGCAGCAACTTCTACAAACTGTGAAGCATCGAAGTTTGTGCGCTCTCGACCGCCACGTTCATCCGGCTTACCCGCTGGGCGAGCCGAACCTTCGCGGCGCGGACGCGCTGAGAACTTATCCGAACCAGGACGCGACTCTTCGCGACGCGGACGGCCAGCACCAGCTGGACGCTCGGAGTCACGGCGTGGACGATCAGAAAATGGACGATCTCCATCGCGGCGCGGACGATCCGAGCGCGGGCGATCATCATCGCGGCGCGGACGATCCGAGCGCGGGCGATCATCATCACGACGGGGACGGCCAGCACCAGCTGGACGATCGCTGTCACGACGTGGACGATCCGAAAATGGACGGTCCCCATCGCGGCGTGGACGATCCGAGCGCGGGCGATCATCATCGCGGCGCGGACGATCCGAGCGAGGACGATCATCATCGCGGCGCGGACGGCCAGCACCAGCTGGACGATCAGAACGTGGACGATCATCATCGCGACGCGGACGACCTGGACCTGAGGAACGGCCAGCACCAGCTGGACGATCAGAACGTGGCCGATCATCATCGCGACGCGGACGACCCGGACCTGAGGAACGGCCAGCACCAGATGGTCGTGAACCACCTGAGCGACCTGCGCCCGAGGAACGACCTTGGCTAGAACTACGTCCGTCTCGTGAACCGAAATCTCTTGCCATTGTCTCTCCTCGTGTTGCAGGTAATTGTGCCGTAAAACGAAAAAGGGGCCGCCAAATGGCGACCCCTCTGTCGAAAGAATGTCCGGCGGCGTCCTACTCTCCCACTCCCTAGCGAGAGCAGTACCATCGGCGCAGAAGGGCTTAGCTTCCGGGTTCGGAATGTAACCGGGCGTTTCCCCTTCGCTATGGCCGCCGTAACTCTATTGAATTATCAGTGGTTGCCAAGATCTAACTTGGCGGGTTCCCGACCGTAATTCGGGAACCGCACAGTGGACGCGTATCAAAAATTTATAAAAAGTGGTAAGTCCTCGGGCTATTAGTACCGGTCAGCTGCACGTGTTGCCACGCTTCCACTTCCGGCCTATCAACCAAGTCATCTACTTGGGCCCTTACCAGGTTAAACCTGTGAGAATTCTCATCTTCAGGCGAGCTTCCCGCTTAGATGCTTTCAGCGGTTATCCCTTCCGAACGTAGCCAACCAGCCGTGCTCCTGGCGGAACAACTGGCACACCAGAGGTTCGTCCGTCCCGGTCCTCTCGTACTAGGGACAGCTCCTGTCAAAATTCTTACGCGCGTGGCGGATAGGGACCGAACTGTCTCACGACGTTCTGAACCCAGCTCGCGTACCGCTTTAATGGGCGAACAGCCCAACCCTTGGGACCTACTCCAGCCCCAGGATGCGACGAGCCGACATCGAGGTGCCAAACCGGGCCGTCGATGTGGACTCTTGGGCCCGATAAGCCTGTTATCCCCGGAGTACCTTTTATCCGTTGAGCGACGGCAATTCCACTCTTGACCGCCGGATCACTATGACCAGCTTTCGCTCCTGCTCGACTTGTAGGTCTCGCAGTCAAGCTCCCTTATGCCATTACACTCTGCGCACGATTTCCAACCGTGCTGAGGGAACCTTTGTGCGCCTCCGTTACTTTTTAGGAGGCGACCGCCCCAGTCAAACTGCCCGTCTGATACTGTTTGCTTCCCAGATAATGGGTAAGCATAAGAATATATAATTTAAAAGAGTGGTATTTCACTGTTGACTCCTTTAATCCCCGAAAA